>NZ_JAZGTF010000035.1:0-31290 GCF_037389125.1 Photobacterium sp. MCCC 1A19761 | reverse complement strand
GGGGGGGGGGGATTGTGATCGGGGTGCCGGGCTCGCCTGTCTCGAACCCGGCGGCGATCAGGTTTTTTCAATCCGTGAAATGGTCCAGCGGGTGTTGCACTGGTTGCAGCTCAGTTGGGCCTCGGTGAGGCTTTTCCCCGTCTGCTGCGTGTTATCCGACTGGCAGGCCGGGCAATGGGTGCGACTCGGTGGACAGTTGAGATTCATACAGTGGTTGCTGTGATCGGCCGATTTGAGCATGGGTTGCTTACAATCAGGACATAGCATTTTCACTCTCCTTGAATAGTTATCTACTTCACGCTTGATGGTATACCGAGGCTCGGTGGCATCGCGGTGGCATCAATGCGTCTCTATAGACTCGGGATTTGCGTTATTTCTGCATTGATCTTGGTCATTTTTGCCGCGATTTTCGCGTTTGGCATATCGTTGACGTGTTGGGCTAAAGCCGGAGAATACGGGGGTAGAGTGTTACTAATGGGTTGAATTTATTCAATTTTATGAGACTTTATTCGACGGGTTTAACGGGAGTCGGGATCCGGGCGGGACGGATGGTTTTTGGGGCTATGGGCCAGATCCGGCTCGCCGCAATGACGCAGGATCTCGGCCCGGGCCTGGTCGCGCAGTTGCACGGCGGCCTGCCAGTCCGTCCCGTTCGGGGGGATGAGCGGACTGAATTGCAGGTGGATTGGCCCCCGGCGCGGGAACAGGGATTTATCCCGCAATTTTGAGCGGGTGCCGCAGAGCGTGACCGGCAGGATCGGTAATCCGGCTTTGGCCGCGGCAAGAAACGCCCCCATATGAAATTCATGCAGCCCGGCCATTCTGTAGAGGGTGCCTTCCGGGAAGACCACCAGCGGTTGCTGCTCGGTTGCGCTGTCGGCGATACGGCCGGCATCCACGAGCCCCTGCTCGACGTCAAAGCGCTCGACGAACTCGGTGCCGAGCCGGGAGAGAAAAATCCGGGTCAGCGGGTTGTTGCGCAGCTCAGCTTTGGCGACAAAGCGGCAGGGTTGCGGACAGGCCGCGATAAACGCCAGGCCGTCGAGATAACTGGCGTGGTTGGCAACGATGACGCAGGGTGTGCCGGGGCCGGGCAAGTGTTCCCGGCCATCAAGGGTCAGGCGTGTGCCACTGAGTCGCAGCAGGGCTCTGGCCCCGAAACGGGTCACGGCCCAGGCGCTTTTCGGGTTGGGCAGGAGGGCAACCGTTGTCCAGACCATGGGGGCCAGCACGGCCAGCAGTCCCCAGAGGTAACTGGCATAGGCAATATCGGTACTGATCCGCCAGGCACGGCGGAGCTGGGGCAGCATCGACGCTCGGATTAAGCGCAGTGCCTGTTGCCAGACGGCCCGTTGCGACTCGTGAAGGCGTTGGGTTTCATACAGGGATTTGCAGGCGGCCCGGCGGAGTTTGCCGCTGGAGGTTTTGGGGATGGTATGCGGCGGGCAGATCACCACATCATCGGCCGGGCTGCCGAGTAAATCCATTGCCAGGGTGTTGATTTGCTGTCGGAGCGACTCGGTCTGCGCCGGGGCATGCTGACGGGATTCTGCCAGGATCACCAGCTTCTCGGTGCCGCTCTGGGGATCGTGGCTGGCAAAGGCAGCAGCGCAGCCTTTGCGAATGTTCGGCAGCCGGCACACGGCTTCTTCCAGCTCATGGGGATAGATATTTCGTCCGGCGCGGATAATGATGTCTTTGCTGCGCCCGGTCAGAAACAGCTCGCCACCGATGGTAAAGGCGCGATCGCCGGTGGTCAGCCAGTCGCCGTGATACAGGGCTTGGGTTTTGTCCGGATCGCGGTAATAGCCCTGGGTGGCAGACGGCCCTTTGAATTCCAGCTCGCCTTCTTCCCGATCCGGCAGCTCGCGGCCCAGCGCGTCGATGATCCGGATCTGATGGCCGGGCAGCGGGTAGCCCAGCCCGACCACCTGGATCGCAGTCGGATCATCGGGCGCGGCGGGCTCGGCTCGCCCGAGTCGGGTCATGGGATCACGCTTGATCCGCTCGATACGCGGGGTTCGGGACAGGGACGGAAACGTCAGGCCAACCGAAGATTCCGCCAGGCCGTACACTGGTGACATGGTTTGCGGGCGAAAACCGTAAGGCGCGAAGCGTTCGGTGAAACGCCGCATGGTCGCCGGGCTGACCGGCTCCGCGCCGTTCCAGGCCAGCCGCCAGTGGCTGAGATCCAGCCCGGCCAGCGCGCTGTCGTCGATTTTGTTGAGGCACAGCTCGTAGGCAAAGTTGGGGGCGGCCGACAGGGTGGCCCGATGGCGGTGGATCGCCCACAGCCACCGTTGCGGACGGGACAGAAACAGCAAGGGGGACATGATCACCAGCGGGATCGCGTGATACAGGCTGCCCAGCCAGGCACCGATTAATCCCATATCGTGATAGACCGGTAACCAGCTGACAAACACGTCATCGGAGCTGGCCTGGACCACGCGACCCATGGCACGGATATTGGCCAGCAGATTGGCATGGGTCAGGGTCACCCCTTTGGGCAGCCCGGTACTGCCGGAGGTATATTGCAAAAAAGCGACGTCATCCGTTCGGGCATCGCCGATATCGGCGCCTTTCGCTGCGCTCTGACGAAGATCGGTATGAGTGACGACGGCCTGAATGCTGGGCACCTGGAGCCGCAGCAGCTGTGACAGCGGTTTGGCTTCGGGCACCGTGATCATCAGTTTGGCCCGCGCATTGTTCAAGATCGCGGCATGGCGCTTGAGGTGATCTTCGATTTGGCTGAGCCGGGCCGGAGGATAGATCGGCACCGGGATCGCCCGGGCATAGAGAATCCCGAAAAAGCTGTAAAAGTAATCTTCACAGGTCGGCAGCATGATGGCGACGCAATCCCCCGGGGCGATCTCCCGCGCTTGCAGGGCCCTGGCCACGTGACGGGCCCGTTGCCGGAGCTGCTGGTAGCTGATTTCGACAATCTGGTCGGCATCCTGGTAGACATACAGTTGCGGCCGGTCCGGGTGTTGGTCGACGTGCCAGTCCAGCATGGCTTGCAGGGTGGCAGCCCGGTGGGGCAGTGAGGCGACATGGCCCAGCTCGAACGGCTGGGTGAGGCGGGAGGAATCCTGCACCGCTCCGGCGTCCTGCGGCGCTGCGTGCTGAATGGTGCGCAGCAGGTCGGCGGGAGTTTCGATCTCGGCGATGGCCTGGGTCGGCAGGTTGACGGCAAATTGCTGCTCACTGCGCTGGATCAGCTCGGCCCGCGTCAGGCTGTCAAATCCCAGCTCTTGGTCCAGTTGGGTCTTCAGCGTCAGCTCATCGTCCATCAGGGGTTGCTGGCGCATTTCCTCAGCCAGCGTGCGGATCAGCAACAGCACGTCGCGGGCCTGAACGGGGCCTGATGCCGATGTTGGCTTTGGAGAGCGGGGCTGCTGCGGGCCGGGGACCTCTGCCATCTCTTGCCTCTTCTACTGACCCCTATGGGGAAGCTTCCAACGGGGTATCCGTGGACGACGGGTTAGTTTGAAGTGTAGCTAATGACGTGGAAATCGCTGTTTCGGGCGGTGGAACAGGGGCAAATTTGCCTCGAACCGGCAGGGGGAACTGCCGGCAGGCGTTGACGGGAGCACCGCGATCAGAGGCTGGGCACCGCTTGCGGGTGTTCGAGGACGATGCGGTTGCGCCCGCTGGATTTGGCCTGATACAGGCAGTGGTCGGCGCGGCGGATCAACTCATGGATATTGGCCTCGGCATTGACCATGCCCAGGCTGACGGAGTAGCGCACGGTATGGCCCATTAGCTCCAGCTCGGCATCGGCGACATCCTCCATTAAAGCGGCCAGGCGGCGCTCGAAGATTTGCGGTGAATTGCCGAACAGCAGACAAAACTCCTCGCCCCCGAAGCGGGCGACCAGGGCGTCAGAGAAGAAGCGCTTCAGGCGTTGGGCCAGGTCAATCAGCACCATATCCCCGATATGGTGACCGAAGCTGTCATTGATGGCTTTGAAGTGATCAATATCCAGCAGGGCCAGGCAGCGCGGTCCCTGATGATGGCGCACCAGGGCGTGCTCGAAGAAATAACGCCGGTTCCAGCTCTGGGTCAGATAATCCTGGTTGGCCAACCGGTACAGGCGGCGCTCAGAGTCTAGGATGTCCAGAGTGCTGTGCAAACGGCAGTAGAATTCTTCCTGGTTGAAGGGTTTCTTGAGATAGTCGTTTGCACCGGCTTTCAGGAACTTGGCGGTCAGGGCAGGTTCGTCGCTGGCTGACAGGCCGATGGCGGCCAGTTGTCCGGTGCGGTAGGTTTTGCGCAGTTCCTTGATCAAACTGACACCGTCGCGCTCGGGCATGGCATAGTCGGTGATCACCAGGCTGATATCCGGTTCTTGCTGGATCATGGCCAGCGCCTGCTCGCCGTTGGCCGCTTCAACCACCGTCAGGTATTGGCGCTCCAGCAGGCTGCGCAGATAGCGACGGGCGGTGGCTGAATCATCTACGACCAGAACTTTGTGTAGTTTGTTATTCTCCAGACGGTGCAGGATTGGAATGATGGAGGAAATACAGGCCGGGCTGTCTTTGGGAATGTAGTCGATGACCGTTTTGGCCAGCACTTTTTCCCGGGTCATTTCATCCATCAGGGCGGTGAGAACAATGACCTTGATATTGACGGACAGGCAAAGATCGATGATTTCGCCATCCTGGCCGTCCGGCAGGCAATAGTCGAGAATGGCACACAAAAAGTCAGTTCCCTCATCCAGCACTTTTTCTGCTTCCGCTATACTTTCTGTCAGGACGGGGGTAAAACCAGCCTTTCTGAGCTCCAGTTCGATAATACGTCGAAAGGCCCGGCTGTCTTCCACGACTAATACTTTCTGTTCCATTAACTACAACCTTAAGTGCGTAGCGAAGCGATGACGCTGAATAAGGGGCTTATTATGGTGGATTTTGATAATAGTTACAATTATTCACCGGATTGGGAGCAACTTGGCATCGGATCGTGAAAAATAAATTGCACTACATGAAAAATTGATATTTTATCCCGGGGTTGGCTTTCTGGTGACTGAAACGGTTGAAAACTAAATTATTCGCATTCGTTAAATATAATTTACCTGTTTGTAATCAATGAGATGGTTTTGTTTTCCGTGTTTTTGTCTGTGTTAAAAATAAATAATCCAGTGCCATCATAGTTAATGATTATTTTATAAATATAGCCAGAAGCGATTATTTCCAAAAAATCATAAGTTTTGTTTTCATATTTGAAATCTGGCTGGAAATGGCGGCCCGGATTTCTATTTAACAGGCGCGAAATGATCCCGAAACGATCCTGAAATGGGTCTGTGCTGCATTCTTGATTTGAGTCGCTGATAGAGTGATTAGTTTGAGTGGTTGGTTGTGTGACGGGTGAGCCGTATTGACTTGCGTCACCGGCGCGCGTAACTGATTCGCATCGCTGGCTTACTCGACCTAAAAAGAGCGGCAAAACGCCGAATCAATTCCGCTGTGTTGCGTTGCCGTGCGATGTGAAAAATCGGCGCTCAGCCCCGGTGGACTTTTACCAAAACTTCACCGGGGACAATTGCCTTGCCGATGCCTTGGCGCGATAATGCGAACCGGCTTCATTGCGGATTTGGCGGCGCTGTCGGGGATCATCAATGAAGCTTTTTTATTTTTAAACGTGAACACGGTCCGGCCCGTTATGGCCACCCGTAGCGCAGGTTGATGCCGGATCGGAAGCATCGCCTGCTTGACTTGAGATCGTCATTGATTCGATTGGCTGATGTAGAACCATAATGAATAACATCGAAACGAAATGGTTGAAGGATTTCCTGATCCTGGCTGAACTGAAGAACTTTTCCCAGGCCGCGGCAGTGCGGAATGTGACCCAGCCGGCCTTCAGCCGCCGGATTAAATCGCTGGAGACTGAACTCGGGCTGGAGTTGATTGATCGCAGCAAAACGCCGATCGCCTTGACCCTGAGCGGCAAGCAGTTCAAGACCACCGCGCAGTCGATCCTGCAACAGCTGGATGAGGAAGTTAGCCGTCTGGCCGGCAGCTCGTTCCATGGTCGGCACAGTGTGCGGATCAGTGCGGCCCACTCCATGGCCATCAGTATCTTGCCTAAATTGCACAGTTGCTTGTTTAATCCGGCGCTCAATGCCCAGCTTTCCGTGGTGGCCAACGAAGTGGACGAGGCCGTGGAGCTGCTGATCGACGGCAAGTGTGATTTCCTGTTTTCTTTCTATGAAGATCGGCTGCAAGTCGCCCCTTATCGCTCGATATACCTGGGGCGTAGCTATCTGTACTGCGTCTCGGCAGTGGATGCGCAGGGAGAGCCGCTGTTTGACCTTGAGCATAACGATACGGTGCCGAGCCTGGACTACACGGCGGAAAGTTATATGGGCCGGGCGCTGCACCGGGCCAACCGGAAATTGACGCCCAATACGGTGTGCACTTCATCAATGACCGATTTCATCAAGGCGTTGGTGATGCAGGGCAAGGGGATCAGCTGGCTGCCGGATTATGCGATTAAAGATGAGCTGGCTGCCGGAAAGCTGCAAATTCTGACGGCCCGAGAGCCGGTGCCGCTGGACTTGTATGTTTACCGTTACCACTCCCGGTTGCATGCCTCCTGTGAGGCCATCTGGCAGTCGCTGAGCAAGATGAGTCCGATTGATGGTCTGACGAACGGGCTGTAAAGCATGGGGAGTGGCTGAACCGGACCGAGCCGACAAATGATGTCGCGCCCACGTTTGACTCGTTATTTTCTGCGATTGGTATAATGCAAAGGGCTGGATCATCCAGCCCTTTGTTGTTTGGGGTGTCGCCCTGCCAAGGGCGACGCGAGACGCCTTTGTACAACCTTAGTTATACAGCTTGGCTTTGTATTGCGGACGCATCAGGTTCTGGGTCGAGAAGATTTCGTTCAGCTCTTCTTCGCCCAGCAGGCCGCGCTCCATGGCGACTTCCTTCACGCTGCGACCGGTTTCAGCACAAATCTTCCCGACGATGTCGCCTTCATGGTGACCGATGTACGGGTTCAGATAGGTGACAATCCCGATCGAGTTGAAGACGAAGTTTTCGCAGATCTCGCGGTTCACCGTGATCCCGGAGATACATTTGTCCGCCAGATTGACACAGGCATTGCCCAGTAGCTCAATGGATTCGAAAATCGCCTGACCAATCACCGGCTCCATCACGTTCAGCTGTAGCTGACCGGCTTCTGCCGCGAAAGTGACGGTGGTGTCATTCCCGATCACTTTAAAGCACACCTGGTTGACCACTTCCGGGATCACCGGGTTGACTTTAGCCGGCATGATGGAAGAGCCCGCCTGCATTTCCGGTAGGTTGATTTCGTTCAGACCCGCACGCGGACCAGAAGATAGCAGACGCAGGTCGTTACAAACTTTCGACAGTTTCACGGCCAGACGCTTCAGCGCAGCGTGAACGGTGACATAGGCGCCACAGTCAGAGGTCGCTTCAATCAGGTCTTCAGAAGGCACGCAGTCCAAGCCGGTTACTTCTGCCAGATATTTCACGGCCAGTTCCTGGTAGCCTGCCGGCGCATTCAGGCCGGTCCCGATCGCGGTTGCGCCCAGGTTCACTTCCAGCAGCAGGGCCGCGGCGTATTTCAGGTTCTTGATTTCTTCTTTCAGCAGCACGCTGAATGCGTGGAATTCCTGACCGACAGTCATTGGCACAGCATCCTGCAACTGGGTACGACCCATTTTCAGCACGTCGCTGAACTCGTCGCTCTTGGCATCGAAGGCCGCCTGCAGGTGCTCAATGGAGCCGATCATCTTGATGATGCTGTTGTAAACCGCAACACGGAAACCGGTTGGGTAGGCACAGTTGGTCGACTGGCTCTTGTTCACATGATCGTTCGGGTTGATGATGTGGTATTCGCCTTTCTCGTGACCTTTCAGCTCCAGTGCAACGTTGGCAATGACCTCGTTGGCATTCATGTTCACCGAGGTGCCTGCACCGCCCTGGTAGACATCAGAGATGAACTGATCCATGCATTTTCCGGTGTCCAGGATCAAGTCACATGCCTGGATAATGTACTGGCCGACTTCAGAGGGGATCGCCCCCAGTTCCATGTTGGCTTTGGCAGCGGCTTTTTTGGTGTAGACCATACCGCGAACAAACTCAGGAACATCAGAAATACGCACGGCAGAGATGTTGAAGTTCTCAAATGCGCGCAGGGAATGAATGCCGTAGTAGGCAGAAGCCGGAATTTCACGCTGGCCCAGCAGATCTTCTTCAATCCGTACCTGTTTGGCAGTATCGTGCATGGCGGTCACCTTAGACTCGTAGTAGAAAAGACCGGAATACAATGTTCTTTTTGCAAATCAAAGTGAAATGCCTAAAAGTAAGCAACAATGCAATTAATGCATAGCCTGACCAATTGCAAAAAGTATCATTTTATAGTTGTGTTGCCCGTTTTTCTCCCGATGGGATTATTTTGCATTTTTGCTGCGGAATTATTCATAACTGCATGGAAAAAAGCCAAAAAATCCGATTGGGCTGGTGAAGGCGGCACTGGTGCTGCTCTTTATTGAGGGCGGAAATCTTATGATTTTGTGAACTCACGCTACTTGTGACAGAAACGTGTAAAAATTGTCGGTTTTTTTGAAGGGAAAGCGGCGGGCATGATCGGTTGGGTGGGAAAAACAACAAGGCCAGCCGGATGGGCTGGCCTTGATCAGAGCGCGCCGGATTCGGCGCCCCTGAATGAACAGGCAGATTGCCTGCGATGCCGTGAAGGCTTACGCCGTTTCCTGACGGGCGGTCACGATCCCGTCGTTGGTGCTGGCGGTGCTGTGCCCCTCTTTACTGTTGTACACGTCGGTATCCAGCTCGCCTTCGCTGCGGCCAACCAGAATCGCAACCATCAGGTCGCCACACACGTTCACGCTGGTCCGTGCCATATCCAGAATCCGGTCGATCCCGGCAATGATCGCCAGGCCTTCCATCGGCAGGCCAACCGTGGTCAGTACCAACGACAGCATGATCAGGCCAGCACCCGGTACACCGGCGGTGCCGATGGAAGCCAGGGTCGCGGTCATCACAATGGTGATGTAATCAGCAAAAGACAGGTCAATGCCGAAAGCCTGGGCCACGAACAGTGCCGCAACCCCCTGATACAGGGCAGTGCCGTCCATGTTGATGGTGGCGCCCAGCGGCAGGACGAAGCTCGACACGCCTTTCGACACGCCCATCTCTTCGCGGGCGCACTTAATCGTCGCTGGCAGCGTACCGGAGCTGCTGGTGGTGGTGAAGGCAACAGCTGCCGGGGTCACCATGCCTTTGATGTAAGGCATCGGGCTGAGGCGGCCGATGAATTTAATCACTACAGAATAGAAGCCGAGCACGTGCAGTACACTGCCGAGGTAGGCAACGCCAATCACTTTGAACAGCGGCAGCAGAATCTCCAGACCGTATTTGCCGGCGACCCAGGCCATCAGGCCGAAGATACCGTACGGTGCCAGCTTCATCACCAGCTCGGTCAGTTTGTACATGGCTTCTGCCAGGCTCTCAAATACCTGAACCGCAGGCTTGCCTTTTTCACCGCACAGATTCAGGGCCACACCCAGACCCAGCGCGAAGACGATGATTTGCAGAATGTTACCGGCGGCCATGGCACTGATAGGGTTGTTCGGGATCAAATTGAGCAGTGTCTGAACCAGAGTCGGCGCGTCTTTCGCGTCCCCGGCAGCAGCGGAAGCGGTCATCGCCAGACCGGCACCGGGTTGCAGCAGGTGGGACAGGCCCAAACCGATGCTGATCGCAACGGCCGTAGTCGACAGGTAGATAATGACGGCTTTCACCCCGATACGGCCCATTTTACGGGTATCCTGCATGGAGGTGACGCCAACCACCAGAGAGCAGAAGACCAACGGGACGATCAGCATTTTGATCGCATTGATAAACAGGGTGCCGATTGGCTTGAGCATTTCTGCATCCGGGCCGAGCACACTCCCCGCGATAACCCCCAGGATCATCCCGATCAGGATTTTCTTCCATAAGGCGAGACCGCCCCAAAACCCTTTCGGGGTTGGTTGTTCAATCGCTTGTTCCATGTTTTTTCCTTTTCCATTGACAGAAATCGGGCGGTCGCCCGTTTCTGTTTCACTGTTATGGTTCACACGTCAGGATGGGCGTTTGCCCACTCTGTCAGAATCAGGAATACAGCAAGGATGATGCCACTCTGTTAATAAAGTGTATCTGTTTGTTTTAAATAGATAAAAATGCATTTATCAGAAGAAGGGGTGTAACAAAGGGGTATAACCAAAGGAATGGGTAAAGGCGGTGTTTGTCACATTATCTTCATAAAACAAAGCCTTATAAACTATTTACATAGTTATAACCTTTCCTTTGGTTATAGGGGTTGGATTAATCGCCCTGGGTCTTTTTCAGTCGTTTGCTCAGGGCCGGCTGGGAGATCCCCAGTAGCTTCGCGGCCAGGGACTGGTTCCCTTCGGCCCGGCGCATGGCTTCCCGGGTCAGCAGATCGCTCATCTCCTGCAACGTCGGCAGCGGCATGGCCGGGTCGAACAGCGAGGCGGTGTCGGAAGCGTCCGGCACGTTTGCCGGGGCACAATCGTCGAGCACCCGGCGGAAAATGTCCATCGACAGCATACGGGAGCGGTGCTGGCTCATGGCGTCATAGGCCAGTGCCCGCAGTTCGCGAATATTACCGGGGAAGGCGTAGTTGGCCAGCAGCACCGGCAGCTCTTTGGGAATGGTCGGTTTGGTTTTGCCCAGCTCGTCCGCAGCTTCCTGCAGGAAATGCTCCAGCAGCAACGGAATATCCTGGCGGCGATGGCGCAGGGGCGGGATGTCGACCTGGTGAGTTTTCAGCCGGTAATACAGATCTTTGCGGAAGGTGCCGTCCTGTTGTTTTTGCGGCAGATCCTGGTGGGTGGCGACCACGATGCGCGCCTTGAGCTGCTTGGGCCGATCGCTGCCGAGCGGATAATACTCCCCTTCTTGGATCAGGCGCAGCAGTTTGACCTGAGACGCCTGACTCAGATCGCCAATCTCATCCAAAAACAGCGTCCCGCCGGCGGCCTGCTCAATCAGCCCGGCCCGGTTGGTGTCCGCCCCGGTAAATGCGCCGCGGTGGTGGCCGAACAGGGTGTCGGCAAACACATTGTCATCGAGCCCGGCAACATTGACGCTGATCAGCGGGCCGCTGCGATCGCTCAGGGTATGCAGCGCGCGGGCGATCAGCTCTTTGCCGACCCCGCTCTCGCCGCAAATCATTACCGGCTGACTGCTCGGGGCCACCGACTCCAGGTACTGGAACACGCTGCGCATGCTGGTGTCGCGGGTGATGATGTCAGCAAAGGCATCCGGACGCTCGAGGGTATTGCTCATCAGGCGCTGGCGCATGGCATGGTTTTCCTGGCGCATCTCCTGCATCAGGATGGCCCGTTTGATCCCTTCGACAAGCCGGTTTTCCTCGGTGGTTTTGACAAAGTAGTCATACGCGCCGAGCCGGATACAGTGGACCGCGGTTTCCACCTGGTTCAGTCCGCTGATAATGATCACCCCGACATCCGGATGCTCTTCGATGATTTGTTGCAGCAGTGCTTCCCCGGAGAGATGCGGCATGGTCAGATCCAGCAGCACCAGGCCGATGGGCTCCCGGGCGATGATCGACATCGCTTCGCGGCTGTCCTGGCAAGTGTAGAGGTGGTTGATCCCGCCCCGGCGTTCCAGCATCAGGCTCAGGCTACGCAGGAAAGCCGGTTCGTCGTCGACCAGTAACACCCCGAAAGCGGGATAGCGATTGGTATTCATGCTGTGTGGGTTCCTTGCAAGGCCGGTAGCGTCAGGGTCACGCAGGTGCCTTGGTGTTGAGTTGAATCGTAATCTAAGGTGCCGCCGTGCTCTTTCACGATGCTGAAAGAAACCGACAGCCCCAGCCCGGTGCCGCCCTGCTCCCGCTTGGTGGTAAAGAAGGGATCGCTCAGGTGCGGCATGTGCTCGGGCGCAATGCCTTCCCCTTCGTCGCGAACCTCGAGGATCAGCCGGTGATCGGCCGGGCGATAGTGGGTGGCGATGTGAATCGCTCCTTCCGGCGATTTGAGGGCCTGACAGGCATTGATGATCAGGTTGATAATCACTTGCTCAATCCGTTGGCCATTGCCTTCGAAGCCCGGCAGGTGCTCGCCGTAGCTGACGCTGAAATGGCGGGTGGATTGGCTGATGGTGCGGTCGACCAGGCGGATCGCGGTGGCGGTCACGGCATTGAGGTCGACGGTGTCGTTCAGCACGGTCGGCTCCTGGCGGGCAAAATCACGCAGGTCATCGACAATCCGGCGGATCCGCTGGGTCCCGGCCAGCATATCATCGAGCATCCATGGAATTTCATCACGCATCCGGCTGTACGGCAGGCCGCCGAGGTTGAAGTCGCCATGCTGCTGATAGTGAGCCTCCAGGATATCTTCGGCGTCCTGATAGGCCTCTTTGACCAGCGGCAGATTGAGCAGCAGCAGGCTGCTGGGGTTGTTGATCTCATGGGCAACCCCGGAGACCAGGATCCCCAGCGAGGTCATTTTGTCGGCCTGGATCAGCTGTTGCTGCTGCAATTGTTGGGTTTCGGTACGGCGGGCAACCTCCCGGCTCAGGGCCCGGTTCCAGATCATGATGCCACCGAGGATCAAGAGCAGCACGCCCGACACAATTGCCGCGGCCACGCCCAGTTGTTTCCAGCTGTAGCGCTGCGCTTCGATGGGGCCGAGCCACTTGTCATAAATGGCCTGCTGACGCCCGGTGTTTTTGAGGATCGCCAGCCCTTCGCTGAACTGGGCCAGCAAATCCTCCTGACCTTTCAGGGTTGCATAGCCATAGTGCTGGGCACCGAACGGCTTGCCGACCGGAATGACGTTCGACAGCTCCAGTGCTTTGCCGGTATACAGGCCAGGCAGGTTGGCGACCAGGGCGTAGTCATGTTGCCCGGAGGCCAGCAGTCGCAGGGCGTCGGCATGGGAATCGACCAGGATGAGCTTGGCGTCGGGTTGCTGCTGGCGCAGATAGTCGTGCATGGCGCCGCTGCTCTGGACAATGACCGATTTTCCGGCCAGCTCATTCAATCCGGCAATGGCCGGAGAGTACTTGCGGGCAAAGACCGACTGGTGGACGATGGCATGGGGCGGCGAGAAACGATAGTGCGCCGTTCGGGCGGCGGATTGCACCATCCCCTGGACGATATCAATGTCGCCACGATCCAACTGGCGGCGGATGTCGTCCCAGCCGCCGAGCTGAATGTCCACCTTGAAACCCATGACTTCGGCGATGGCCCGGGTCAGCTCGGTGTTGTAGCCATCCGGCTCGCCGTCTTCATTGATAAACTCATAAGGCGGGTAGTTATGATCGCCCCCAACCCGGATCACCGGACCGGAACCGGTAACAGATCCCGGCACAGAAACCGGCGCTGCAACAACCGGCTCAGCCACTGTCTGCCAAGGCCAGAAGGCAAGCAATCCGATCCCGAGCCAGCGGGTGAGCGCGCGCCGGTTATTTTGCCGACGCGTTATTTGCAGGCGGGGAGCCGTTGATGTCATGCGGTGATTCCTTACTCGGCGTCGGCGCGGTGGTCGTACCGGCCTGTTTGTCCGGAGCAGTAGCGTGATCGCCGGTGATATCCGGTGCGTAATACCCTCTGACGCGCTCGGGTGCGCGACGGCGGATGTGTTACCGATATTTTATATGTTTGTTCTCAATAGCCAAGCGCTGACATGCTCGCCCGGCGCCGGAAAGGCTGAAAATGGCCGCTCAGTGCAGAAATTAATCATTGAACTGAAGATTGAATTTAATTTTCAGCCAGTTGAGTCAGGCGCGGCCCCCCGATAGACTGAACTAAAACCCATGGCTTGGACAGCACCGATGACCAATCAGCGACATGCGCAGTACCCGCAACCCCGAAGCCCGATTTCACCGGGCGCGATTGCTTCTGATGGAGAACCAGAACCGACGGAGGCACCGGGGGCGCTGAGATTACACGAACTGGCTTCCGGACAAGAAAGCCGACGCCAGCCGTATCTGACCCGAACCTTGTTGCCGGGCCAGCATCTTGCGGTTTGCGGGCCGTCCGGGTGCGGCAAAACCAGCTTGTTGCAAGTGCTGGCCGGGCTGCAGCCCGCGGCGAATGGCCATTTTTCCTGGCAGGGCCGGACGGTCGACGCGACGGCGCTGGGCTGGTGGCGTCATCAGTTCTGTTATCTGCCGCAACATCCGGTGATGGGGGCCGCAGACATTGCCGGTGTCCTCCGTTTGCCGTGGCAATTGAAAGCCATGACGACCGACACGCCGGACGATGCACGATGCGTCGCGGCACTGGCGCAAGTCGGGCTGTCGCATGCGCTGGATCGCGGTGTCGATAAATTGTCCGGCGGTGAAAAACAGCGGCTGGCGTTTGCCCGGGCGCTGTTGATGGCGCGGCCCGTGTGGCTACTCGATGAGCCAACCTCTGCCCTGGATCCGGACAGCCGGGATCGGGTGCTCGATTTGCTGGTTTCGCAATCGGTGACCGCCGTGTCGGTCTCGCACGATCCGATTTGGCTGCGGCAGGCGCACGTACAGCACCGGATGGAGAATGATCATGAATAATGCGCTGGACATCAGCCACCTTGCCCTGGGCGGCTTTTACCTGCTGCTCTTGTTACCTTTGCTGCTGTTTGCCCGCTGGCAACTAGGGCTTGGCCGCACCATGGTGACCGCAGTGCTACGAATGACCTTGCAGCTGGCGGTGGTGGGGATTTACTTACAAACCCTGTTTGCGTTCGAGAACCCGCTGCTGAACCTGGTGTGGTTGTCGGTCATGGTGTTGGTGGCAGGGTTCAGCATCTGTCGCCGGGCGGAAATCAGCTTAAAGCAAGTGATGCCTGCCGTCGTGGCCGGGCAGATTGTGGCTTTGCTGGTGATCCTGCCGGCTTTGCTGGCCGGGGTCATTCAGGCTGAGCCCTGGTGGCAGGCACAATACATGATTCCGGTCGCCGGGATGTTGCTGGGCAACTGCCTGACGGCCAATGTGCTGGCGATCGAGCGCTGGTACAGCGGTCTGAAGGAGCAGCAAAATGAATATCAGTTTTACCTGGCGCTGGGGGCACCCAACCCGGTTCAGCCGTTTATTCGCACGGCCGTGAAAGCGGCGCTGGCACCGCAGTTGGCATCCATGACCACGCTGGGGATTGTCAGCCTGCCGGGCATGATGACCGGGCAAATTCTGGGCGGGACGGCACCGTTACTGGCAGTGAAATACCAACTGGTGATTATGGTGGCGATCTTTATTGCCGCGACCTTATCGGTCGCGACGGCGTTGGCGTTGATCAGCCGTTTGGCCTTTAACCGCTACGGGCAACTGGTGCTCTAGATGCAGCTTGCACCTGTGCCGCAGACACGGCTATGCCTGCGGCCGGACACGGCAAGCTGACGAACATGGCGAAAACAGAGGACTGTCGCCGGGAAAATGACTTAGCGGTTGGAGCGCAGGCGGGTGGCGGGGTCGGTGATCAACTCATAGGTGATCCCGGCCTGATCAAAAGATTGCATCAGGGCTTGCAGGTTGCGGTGGTAGGTCATGGTTCTTCCCGAGGGAAAATGCGCTTTCAGGAGCATGTCGATCTTCCTTATGATCTGGCTGTACGGCGATCCGATAGCGGATCTGACTGTTAACGGGTTGTTTCTATAGCATAACAATGCTGCATTATTGCCTATTTATCTAATTTGATCTAGTTGCATATTAAGAAAAAACGCATTTTTTCCGGCACTGTCTTTCGCAGGGATTGAGTAGCGGGGTCTACTCTGGCAGAAAGGGGTCAGGGCCGTCGGTACTCGCCAGGGGGGGACGTCACTGCCAAAGTGTCGAAAAAGCAAATCCAGTCAGAGATATAAAAGGTAAAAAAAAAAAAGCGGCGTCATGGACGCCGCACAAATGTTTCATCGAAAGTTGTTGTTATTTTTAGATATACCCATGTCCCGCAATGCGATATTTTTATCGTTATTCCGTATTAAATGGCCGCCAGGAGCGTGCATTTAATCTTGCCGCAAGGAATTTCCAAGTCAACCGACGTATCGGAGTCAATGCAAGCTATGACAATGAAAACTATGACAGTAAAAGCTATGACAGTCTTATTGTTCTGATTGTTGAAATAAGTTAGTGATTAAATTAATCATTATAATTTAAACGGCTTCCAGCAACATTTTAGAGTCATCATTACCATTGAGAAATGACTCATTCAGCCAGTACGTGCCTTGTTCAATGTCATCTTCATTGTCGGCGCTCAACAACAGCAGGCTGCCGATTTCAAACTGTGCTTCAGCATCGCCGTTACGAGCCGATTTTTCGAACAGCCCCTTGGCACGCAGCAGATCCTGGCTGCAATGCTTGCCTTGCTGGTACAGGGAAGCGAGGCAGAGCTGGGCGTAGCTGTCATCAAATTTATCGGCCTGCTCCAAATAATACATCGCGTTACGATAATCCTTTGAATTCAGATAAAATTGATACATGAGTTCTGCAACGTCACTATTTTCTGAAGCGACTTTTTTTAGTTCGGTGTGTTGTTGTTCAGAAAGTGAATCAGCAGAGAGGCGCTGCTCAATTTCCTCAATCGATAATTGGAGGATGTCGTTATTCATAACTTGCTCAGCCAAGGTTAAGTGAGCCGATAAAATAACAGAACAAAAAAAGATAATAAAAAAGTACTAGCGTCTCAAAAATGATAAAAAATCAATATGCTAGTTTTTTGCATGTTTAATTTGTCTGAATTTTCAGCCAGTTAATAACTGGTCAAAATACGATCAAAATCACAAAATAATTGTTCGACTGCTGGTTTTTTGCCCGATCCAACCTATGGCGGTCGGGAAATATGCACCCTGCGGGGAGGCGACGTCTGGCCGTCAGCGGAGCCGACACCGGAGCCTGCATCGGGAGCGCGCCGAAGTGCCCGCGCCGGGTCATTTGGGATACACTGCCCGTCTGAGCCAGAATTATCCCGTGCCACTTAAGAGATTATGACCATCACCGCAGATTTTTTGCAGCAGGTCGCGCAGGCGACAGGTGCGCAGGCCGTCAGCCACACTCAGCTCATTCAGCCGTTGTGGGGCGGTTATGGCGAGCTGTTTCGAGCCACGCTGAAAGGCGGCGATCATCCTTCAGTGATCGTCAAACACATCAAGCTGCCACAACCGGCGCATCATCCCCGCGGCTGGAATACCAACCGTTCTCACCAGCGGAAGCTGCACTCCTACCAGGTCGAGACGCACTGGTACCGGGACTTTGCCGGGCACTGCTCGGGTGAATGTCCGGTGCCACAGTGTCTGTATGTAAGTGAGCAGGACGGTGATATTCTGCTTATCCTGGAAGATTTGGCGACTCTGGGTTTTAGTGAAGTACGAAAGACTGCCACCGAAGCTGAAGTGCAGGCGTGTCTGCGATGGCTGGCCTGGTTTCATGCCCGGCATCTGGGTACGGTGCCGACCGGTTTGTGGCCGACCGGGACTTACTGGCATTTGGCAACGCGTCCCGATGAGCTGGCGGCACTTGAAGATCCCGCTTTAAAAGCTGCAGCGCAGCGCATTGATCAGGTGCTGTCCCAATGCCGCTACCAGACCCTGGTGCATGGCGATGCCAAGCTGGCCAATTTCTGTTTTACGCCGGACGGCAGCCGGGTTGCAGCCGTTGACTTTCAATATGTCGGCGGGGGCTGCGGGATGAAAGATGTGATTCTGTTTTTCAGCAGCTGTATTCCGTTCGAGCAGTGTGAAGCGCGGGTCCCGGCCTTGCTCGAGTGCTATTTTACCAGCCTGCGCGAGGCGATTGTGGCGCTATCATTGTCAGGTGAGCTGAAGCTCGCACACGAGACGCAACTGACCCCGGCAGCGCTGGCTGCGGACGTCGAGCAGACGTGGCGTCCGCTCTATACCATCGCCTGGGCGGATTTCCAGCGCTTCGTCAAAGGCTGGTGTCCGGATCACTGGAAAATCAATGCCTATACCGAGCAACTGACGCATCAGGCATTGGTCCAGCTGGCTCATTTGGGTCCAGAGTCCGGTGTGAGTCAATCTTCCTCTACCGACCCCAATCAGACGATTCCGGAGTGATCACATGCGCCTGTCGATATCCCAGCTTAAAGCATTATTGGCCCTGGCGGTTGAGGCCGCTGAGCAGGCGGGCGCCTGTATTGCCGGGTTTGATCGCCGCCGGTTACAGGTCGGGCATAAATCAGCCGGGGACAGCCTGAGTTCGCAGGTGGTGACCCAGGTTGACCTCGACAGTCAGGCCCGGATTCTCGAGGTTCTGCAACCCACGTTGGCGCAATATGATTTGGCGCTGCTGAGTGAAGAAAACGCCAGCGAGTCGGATGCTGCCTCGCATCCACGGTTGCATCGGCCCTATTTCTGGTGCATCGACCCGCTCGACGGCACTTTGCCGTTTATCGAAGCCGCGTCAGCACCGGATAAGCGAAATCAGTCAACGTCAGGGTCGTCCGGCTATGCGGTCGCGATTGCGCTGGTCGATCGGGCCGGGTGGCCGTGGCTTGGCGTGGTCCATGATCCGGCGACCGGCGAGACATTCCAGGCCCTGAACCCGCGAGCGTCGAGCGATCGTGTCCACCGCCAGGTGATGCGCAATGGCCAGCCTTGGTTGCCGGCGGTAAGGGGAGTCAGGGCAGCGGGGGAGCCGTTTCGGGTCTATGTCGATCGCAGTTTTCTGCACGATCCGCGCTATCCGGCCTGCCTGGCCATTTTGGAGGATGTTGCCGCGCAAGCGGGTCGGTCACTGGAGGTCGTGGATAACCGTGGCGCGGTGATGAACGCTATGGGGGTGATCACGGCTGATGCCGGGTGCTATCTCAAGTTGCCCAAAGCCGGTAAGGGCGGCGGGAGTGTGTGGGACTTCAGCGCCTCGGCCGCGATTGCCCAGGCCTGTGGTACGGTGTGGGTGAGTGATATCACTGGCCAGCCACTGGATCTCAACCGGCCGGACTCCAATTTCATGAACCACCGTGGGGTCTTGTATTTCAACCCGTCGGATCCGGCGGTGACGGCAGATTTGATCGCCCGATTTACATCGCTGTGTGGCTAACATCTTGATCTCATGGGCTACTTCGATTGCTTATGCAATAGAGCAAATGTTCTAGAGGTGGCTCGCAACCTGCGCTTCGTGTCATCGGTTTGTCAGCAAACTATCACAGAATTGTCACAACCCCGCCGCATAATCCGCCCCGAACAGTTTATTAACTACATTATAATTTCAGAGATTTTCTATGTTATCTAACAAAGGGATGAAAAAGCCGGGCCTGATTGCAACTGCAGTGATGGCAGGCGTGGTGACGTTGGCAGGTTGTTCGGCACCGGAAGCGGTAGAGACCACTCAGGTTCCGGGTCAGCCGGCACCGGTTAAAAACGTGATCATGATGATCGGTGACGGGATGGGCCCGCAGCAGATGGGCTTGCTGGAAACGTATGCCCGTTATGCGCCGCACTCGGTATATAACGGCGAAAGCACCGCGATGACCAAGCTGGTGAATGATGGTGTGCTGGGGATGTCACTGCACAGCCCGAAAACGGCGATTGTCGTTGACTCTGCTTGTTCGGCAACCCAGCTGGCTGCCGGGGTTTACTCTGATTCAGAAATGATTGGCCTGGATGCTCAGGGCAACAAAGTCGAAACGATCCTGGAAAAAGCCAAGTCGATGGGCAAGGCGACTGGTCTGGTCTCGGATACCCGTCTGACGCACGCCACCCCTGCGGCCTTTGCCGCGCACCAGGCGCACCGTTCGATGGAGAATGAAATTGCCGTTGATATGCTGAGCAACCAGGTGGATGTGATGTTGTCGGGCGGTCTTCGTCACTGGATCCCGAAATCGGTCAATGACAAAGGTGCCTCATATAGTGCACTGATGGATCAGACCGGTGGTCATGTCAAAATCAAATCCAAGCGTAAAGATGAGCGTAACCTGCTGACGGAAGCTCAGCAACAAGGCTACGCTTTGGCGTTCGATCGCATGCAGCTGGATAAGGCTGAAGGCGATAAGCTGCTGGGTCTGTTCAGCGATTCCGGCATGGACAACGGGATTGTGTACACACAGACCAAAAACGATCCGAACCGCAGCCAGCCAACCCTGAAAGAGATGACCAAAAAAGCGCTGGACGTGCTGGCGAAAGATCCGGATGGTTTCTTCCTGATGATTGAAGGCGGCCAGATTGACTGGGCCGGCCATAACAACGACGCCGGGACCATGCTGCACGAAATGCTGAAGTTCGACGAAACCGTCGACTACGTGTACGAGTGGGTGAAAGAGCGTAACGATACCCTGCTGCTGGTCACCGCCGACCACGAAACGGGTTCATTCGGCTTCAGCTACTCGCGCAGCGAGTTGCCAAATCCGAAGATGCTGCCGGGCGATGCGTTCAAAGAACGTGAGTTTGCACCGAACTTCAACTTTGGTGAGTTTGGCATCCTGGACCGTCTGTACGGTCAGAAGAAAAGCTTCGGCGATATCTTTGCTGAGTTCGGTGCGCTGGAAAACCAGACGCCGGAAGCGTTGGTGAAAATCGTCAACCGCTACAGCGAGTTCAAGATCGACCTGGAGCAGGCGAAAGATATTCTGGCCATGGAAGAGAACGAATACCGCGTTCACGGCCACAGCTACCTGGATGAAGCGCACTTCCCGCAGGTACACGACTTCAAATCTTTCTACGTCTACGGCGAAGAGATCCGCATGGATTTGCTGGGCCGCGCACTGTCCGAAGATCAGAACACCGTCTGGGGTACCGGGACGCACACCAGCACACCGGTCGGCGTGATTGCGTACGGTCCGCAAGCGACCACGCAGGCATTCTCCAGCCTGATGCACCACACTGATGTGGGCCAGAAAGCCATGCAGGCGCTGGGAGCGCAATAATGTGTCTGCTCTGATTCAGGGCTTATGAAAAATAATGCCAGTCAGCGTCAAGCTGGCTGGTTTTTTTTATTCTGCGTACGCGTCATGTGAGGGCAACTCGAAGGCTCATGGTCATGGCGTTATTTATTCTTAAACCAGAGCCGGCGACGAGATAGGGAGTGGACTTTGCCATCAAACATGAGGCGCAGAATTTTTATCGGGCAGCGTGCTGAGCAAGCGGGCTGTTTACCGGCCAGATTTATCACAGACCAGGCTATTGAGAGACCAGTGTTGGCTGGGGGCTGTCAGCGGAAGAAACACCCGGTCATGATTCATGCCTCAAATATCCAGGGGCTGCAGCAGATTTTTGATCATGTGCGCCAAAAGTGACGGCAATTCTTGCCTGGAGTTCGGCGATTTTCTTGTATGAAAACTAGGTCGTCGATTTATTTTCGCCTGAGTTCTGCAATCAAAAAAATTTAATGATAGTCTGAATTTTTAAGAAACATAAAAAATGCCAATTGCATTTTTTTCTGTGTCTAAGACATAGCCCTGGCATGTCTCTTCGCAATATGAAAAGTCGATTTGGTTGGTCTCAAGATGGCCCTGAGTTAAAACATGACGCAATAAAATATCACGGTTTAGCTGGTGGATGCTGGCATCCCAAACAATATTATTTTTAAAAATATTAAACTTTACAATCATGTGCGTTCCTTTGTTGTTCGGCTGGTGGTGAGTTCAAATTTTTTCGGGCTTGATGAAACCAAAATCTTTTATAACCAATTGAGCGAGACATATGTATCTTACCTTGATGTTGAAAATATAGAGTCACGGAAGTACTGGAAAGCCAATGAAGCTGTTCCTGCGGATTTGTACCGGAGAAAAAAACGGGTCGCAGCGGCAGTGACGAAGCAGTTTCAGCGTGAGTGGTGGATGAAAGCGGGAGGAAATAGCGTAAGTCGTTGTGACACCACTTACGCTATCAGCAATTATAGCGCGACTACATTTGCTGCTTGAGGGCCTTTTGGACCTTGCTCAAGCTCGAAAGATACGCGTTGGCCTTCAGCCAGTGTTTTGAATCCTTCAGAAGCAATTGCACGGAAGTGAACAAATGCATCCGGACCGCCATTGTCCTGGGTAATGAAGCCAAAACCTTTTTCTTCGTTAAACCACTTTACGATACCAGTTGTTTTATTAGACATGTTGTGTCCCTTATAGAGTTAAATTCGTATTTATCGCGATAATGCGATGGCCCTGCGGGCTTGAATTATTGAATGTGAGGATGAAGCTAAGAGAAACTCTGAGGATAACAACAGTGACGAAGAAATTCTGAGGTTTTACTTTGACTTGAAAATTCATTAATAAATCTGAACAACAGAGCGAGAGTCATCATACTTCAATATGAGCGGTTGTAAAGGTTTATTTTTTGCGCAATCGCCAACATAACAATGCCTGCTATGTCGCATATCCCGGTGACATGCCGGGAGTTTCCGAGCTATAAGCGGATCTGAGCCTCTCCGCCTGGAAGCTCAGGTCCGCTGCCATCACCTGGTGCGACTGAGCACAAGGTGGCCGCTGTTTGTTGCTTCTATCGCAAAGACTCCGGCTGCCAATGCGGGCAGGGGAGACAGCGGTGGCAGCTGTTGGGATGGTGAGCTGCGGGATTTAGCACTGATCTATGTCACACAGCGCTGGCGAATTTTTATCGGCGAAGCCGGCAATCATGATAATGACCTGACCCTGATGAAATGGTTTGAACAATCCGAGCGGTAACCACTCGGATTTTTTGATGCCCCCGGGCGGATCTGGTTGACAGGTTTCAGCGATTGCCCGAAGTAAGATGACGGTTGCCCCGCGCAATATAACCCACAGCATAAACATCGCCATCAAGTAATTCCTGCGCCTCAGAAGGGCGAACCCAGATCACCTCGAGCGGCTGCCATGTGCTGTAATTGATGCCCTGCACATGGGTATGTTGCCCCGAAGCCTGCTGGCCGATACGGATCACCGCAAGTTCATGTTCAGCCGTAGGCGCCGTCAGCTCGCCGTTTACAAACCAAGTCTCGACTTTCGGCTGGCCGAACTGTTCACACAGGGTTTTAAAGCCTTCACTTTGCAGGAAGGAAACCATCGCGTGATGATTTTCCCAAACATAGAACGGGGCGTAGCAGTTGACCGGTGATACGTAGCGTGTCGCATCCTTGCGGGCATAGAGATAGGTCTTGAACACTAATCCGGGAAAGCCATTGAGCAGGTGTCCTTTGTCTTTGATTCGGTGCTCAATGGACGCCATAGGGTAGTCGGCCGGCAGCACGAATTTGTATTGCATTGCGATCATGGTTCGATCCTCTTTTCTGTTAAGGGAGTGGGGTTAGCTTAGGCCGGTGAGCTGGCATCCCGAACCCGCGTGAGGGCGCTGACAGCAGCGGGCCATCCGGCATAGAACGCCAAATGGGTAAACATTTCGATAAGCTCGTCATCACTGATGCCATTTTCTTTGGCGAAATTGATGTGATACGGCAACTGTTCCAAGCGCCCTAAGGCGGCGAGAGCCGACAGGGTGATCAGGCTTCTCTCGCGCGGGGGGAGCTGTTCCCGTTGCCAAATATCCCCGAACAATACCGTTTCTGTTAATTCATTGAATTTGGGGGCGATGGCTAAAATCGCCTTGTCGTTACTTGCTTTGTCATCACTCATGTTATTGCTTCCGGTTTGAACGGTGATGCTTATAATGGCACTGGCTCATGATTTGAAAAATCAAAATATATGGGACGATTAGTTCGATAATTTGGGATGGTTATCTGGAAGTTCGGCCAGGGAGACGGGATGAAAGAGACGGTTTTAGACTTACAGGCGCTGAAAACCTTTGTACTCGGCATTGAGTTCAGCAGCTTTGCATTGGCGGCGAAGCATCAGCATAAATCGACCTCTGCGGTGAGTGCGCATCTGAAAAAACTGGAGCAACAAACCAATGCCACTTTGGTGAGAAAAGAAGGGCGATTACTGGTGCCCACCGCGCAAGGCGAGCAGTTGCTCAGTTACGCCAAAAAATGCTGGCGCTCAATGATGAAGCGCTGGAAGCGTTGCGGTGGATTGATTTGCAGGGGGCGGTGTCAGTCGGCCTGCAGGAAGACTTCTCGCAAGGGATCCTCACTGAGTGCCTGGCCCGTTTTTCCCGGATCAATGATCAAGTGCAGCTCAACATTATGATTGAGCGTTACGCGACCCTGATTTCATCCGTTCAGGACGCTTCACTCGATGTGTCCGTGACCTGGCAAGGCCCCGTAGAAACCCCTTATTCTGAACGGATTGCGGACACCGCCATTCACTGGATTGCGGCCCCAGATTTTCCGCTGGCGCAATATCTGGCAGCCCATCAGCCGGTCCCACTGGTCGTGATTGAACCTCATTGTCTGTTCAAGCAGAAAGCGACCGCCGCGCTGGATGCCGCCGGTGTTCGCTGGCAAGTGGTCTATCAAAGCCAGAGCTTAAGCGGCATCTGGCCGGCCGTGAATGCCGGGATCGGGATCACCGCCCGCCCTCGGATTGGTTGCCTGGAGACACTGGTAACCGTGGACGAAACCTTACCCGACTTGGGCAGGATTGGAATTCAGCTTCACCGCTCAAAACCAGTAATTCATGGTGCGGGGGAGAAGCTGATTGAATCCATGGCCCGCGCGATTGAGGCGAGTTATGGCTAGGCAGTCAGCAAGGTGTTGAGTGGGATGTCGGTATTCTTTCGGTAAGAAGTTTTTGGGCAGCAATGAGCTAGAGGGTTTACTCCAGCTCAAGATTTCGAGTTAGGCAAAGTATGCAAGAAGCGGCGGAAAATAAGAAAGCTCCTCTTCAGCTTGCGTGGATTGGTTTTGAATTACTCAGTCGCTTTGTGGATCGCCTGTTTTGTATCCTGAACGACTTCATTCGTCGTCTGCTTCGTTTCGCTCCAAATCGTAGATGAGTCCTTTTTAACACCTTTCCATGTCTCTGCGCATCCACTCAGGAGCAGCGCGATGGCTACGGCAGCAAGTGTATATTTCATTCAGTGCACCTCAAGTTATCGATATGATTATCCATAGTAAGAAAATGGCCAATGCGAATCCAGAGCAAGGGTAACATTATCTCAACAAACGATCTGAATCGACCTCCTCTCAGCAAATGTATTGCACACGCAGTAGTCCCATTTGCCTTCTCTGGCGCTTTGCAACAGACCCGGCTGACAGAGTTATCTGAAGTGCTGGTCAAAACGCCCCTTGTCCAGTCTTTTAAAAAACACGGGTTCTGATATCCGGCTCGTATCCCTTGGCTAGAATTATGTTATTGGTTCGGGGGTAACCTTTAAGAAACCGCCTTCTCCGGGCCATAAATGGCGACATACAACCCTGCCATTTTATGACTTCTTCCTAAATCGTAATGAAACATTGGGACTTGCGGCATATCGACAAGATCACTGCATGGGGATACCAAGCGAGAAGCCGCAAGAAGGAAATATCATGACTGACCTATTGAAAAACAGAAAACCTGTATTTCGAGCCATACTATTCCTTTTGAGCTTCGGTCTGTTCTGGTTCATATATTTACCACAGGCATTTTCGCATGATGAAGGCAAACAAGCAGTTACCGGCACTTCTCAGGAAGCCCCTTTGCTTGAAGGTCTGTTTGCGCTGGATTTTCCAATCACGACCGATAGCAAAGAGGCCCAAGCCTACTTCAACCAAGGTCTGGTGCTAACTTATGGATTCGATCATGCCGATGCCGAAGTTTCCTTCCTGGAGGCTGCCAAGCATGATCCCGAAAACGCCATGGCCTATTGGGGCGTGGCTTTTGTGCTCGGCCCGAACATCAATGCGCCGATGGAGGATACCGACGTACCACGAGCCTACTCGATGGCACAAAAGGCCTTGTCACTGGCTGATCAGGCTAGTGACCGGGAGCGGGCTCTGATCAACGCGCTGGCCACCCGATACTCGCCTGAGCCGGTTGCCGACCGCTCCCGTCTCGACCAGGACTTCGCCACCGCTATGGGACAAGTGTACCAACGCTATCCAGATGACCCGGATATTGCCGTAATGTATGCGGAATCCCTGATGGACTTGCACCCCTGGGACTACTGGACGGAAGATGATCAGGCGCAACCATGGACGGTAGAGATAGAGACAATCCTGAAAAAGGTTGTGGTAAACCATCCCCGCCATCCACACGGGCATCATCTCTATATTCACTTGATGGAAAACTCACCGCGGCCAGAAGACGCGATCAAAAGCGCCGATTTGATTCGGACGTTGGCACCCGCTTCGGGACACCTCGTGCACATGGCCGGACACGCCTACTATGCTGCCGGCCTTTATCATGACTGCAGCCTAATCAATGAGAAGGCTATCGAAGTGGACAAGGTGCTGAGCGCTACTTTCGATACGAGCGGCCTCTATCAAGTCGGCTACATGCCTCATAACCTGCATTTTCTGCTGGCCAGTTACATGATGGAAGGGCGCTCAAGAGAAGCTGTCGAGGTCGCGAAGGCGCTAGCCTCTGGAATCGACCCATCGAAGATGCGCCAGCCCGATCTCGGTGCACTGCAGCTGTATTACTCGACGCCCTATTACACTTTGGTGCGGTTCGGGCGATGGAGCAGAATTTTAGACGAACCAGCCCCTCCGGCAGATCTCAAGTTCCCGACAGGCATGTGGCATTATGCACGAGGTATGGCCTATACCCGCAAGGGGAAGGTTGATATGGCGGAAGCTGAGCTGATGCAACTGAAAGCAATAGCAGTAGCCCCTGAGCTGTCAACAATCAAAGTTTGGGGCCTGAACAGGCTATCGTCACTCTTAGCTATTGCGGTAGAGGTTCTGAGCGGTGAAATTGCCGCCCAAAGAGGAGAGGTTGAAACAGCGATTGCCCATTTGAAGCGCGGGGTCGATCTGGAAGAAAGACTTATTTTTGATGAGCCACCGCCATGGTACTTTCCTGTCCGTCAAGCGCTGGGAGCACGATTGCTCGATCACGGGGATGCGGCCGAAGCGGAAGCGGTCTACCGTAAGGATTTACTTAAAAACGCTGAGAATCCCTGGTCTCTCTACGGCCTGACCCAATCCCTGAAGGCCCAGGGTAAAACGGACTTGGCTGCTGACACAGAAAAACGTTTCCGCCGTGCTTGGGCTCGCGCCGACGTCGTGATGCCCCGCTCGATTTTCTAAGCACGAACCCTACCGGAAATTATGGTTAGCCATTATCAAGTACCAAACGATCCGCTCAGTGGGTGGTTTGGTACCTCCCCCCAACCAAGGCTGTGGCTCCACGGCAGCCGCTGTTTTCCCTTGATTTTGGTTTAGCGCCCGCCACCCATACGCATCGTTCTACTGTCTGGGCAGCTTGGGCTGCCCTTCTTTTATCTACCTGGATGAAGGGAGAATAACGTGTGACTATAGAGGATGATAGTGCGGGCAGGTCACGGGTAACGTGAAAATGGACAGAAGTGAGTTAGTGTTATAGAACCAACACAACCTCGATAGATTAGAAAAAGTATCCTGATGCTTTATATGTATGTATGCCTGCTCTTGCTATCATTCTGATTTTGAATGGAGCGTAAAAGTCAAAGTTGCAAAGTGAGCTAGGCTCAGAGTTGAAGCTCATTGCGGGACATAATATCGGGTTATTCACTATTCGGGTTAATTTAACACTGATTGAATAATATCAAACGCTTCGTCTATCTTTTTTGGTGGGATAATGCCAAATCCAAATAAGATAGCATTAGAATGATTGTTGATAGAAAAATGCGATGATGGATAAACCGCTACATTTGATGAAGCAAGCTTATTAGCAATTTGTGTCGCGCACCCCGATACATCAGCCGCTATATGTAATCCACCTTGGCTCGGAATACGTTTTAAGCAATTCACGTTGTCAATTAATTGAGTGAGCTTATGATACCTTTCGCTATAGACTTTATTCATATTGAGTAAATGGTGAGAGAAATGACCGTCACGCATGAATTCGTCAAGTAGGATTTGAGACACTACAGATGTACTTCTTCCCAAGTGCCATAACATGTTTGAAATTGGCTCTAATAAAGACTTAGGAGGAATCATATAGCCAATGCGTATACCGGGGAATAGTATTTTAGAGAAACTGCCTATCATAATGACGCAGTCATTTTTGTCTTGTGCTTTTAGAGCTTGCTTAGTGGTATTTAGGTAGTGATATTCCGCATCATAATCATCTTCAATAATGATTGCTTTATTAACTTGTGCCCACTTCAGCAGTTCTAACTTCCTTTCAATTGAGTAGCTAAAGCCTAAAGGGAATTGATGACTAGGCGTTGTATAAAGAATCTTGGTATTTGAAGGAATGGATTCAACGACAACTCCTTGGTCGTCCATCGGAACGGCTTTTATTTGCGCGCCAAGTAATTGAGCTTGATTTCGAAAAACAGGATATCCTGGATCTTCTGTCGACACGAGATCTCCTGGAGAAAGTAATGTCAGCAGAGTCATCATTATTGCCTGCTGGCACCCTTGCGTAATGATAATGTCTTCAGGGTCACATATTACTCCTCTCGAATGTCTTACATACTCGCAGATAGACTCTCGTAAACAAGCTAAACCTCGCAAATCACCACCATGTGCAAACTCCGGAGTTAATGCATTCAGCCTACTCAGTCTTGAGTGTCTCCAAATATGTTTTGCTATTTTCTGATGGTCAGGAACCCCTAGGGTGAAGTCATAGTCTAGGTTTCTTGATGAGATGATTTCTGGGCTCTTTGTTGCGTTGGTGCCAAACATACCTAACTGGTAGTTTTTCACTGGTCTCTTATCTTGACTAACAGTTTTTTCTGCAGCATTGCTTATGTATGTACCAGACCCTACCTTTTGTACTATCCAACCCTCGAACTGAAGTCGCTCATATACCGAAATGACGGTATTTCTTGCTATGCCCAACCTTTTCGACAATACGCGTGTCGACGGTAATTTCTCATTTGGTCGTAACCTACCTTCTATAATCCCTTGGTATATCTCGGAATAAAGTTGTTGGCTGGTGACTTTTCCAGTTTCGAAGTGTAGTGATAATGGCATCGTTTTCTCTGTAGACGTTGAAAAGTGGTTCTAAAATGTTGTGAGGATTTGGATCTGTATACGTTAGATATATCAATCTAGTATACCGTTATATCTATACGGAGAAAGCGAAATTGAGTACATTATTTCCCCATTTTGCAAATGGATGTTACTCACATTCTCATCTAACTGGTCTACCTATCAACGGTGAACAGGTGCAAACCTTATTTATATGATACAGAACTCTTATTAACGTTGTTCATTTAGTGTTACTGCTTGGAGTTCTTCGAGTCAGTATTGCTTTTATATAAAAAATTAAGAGTCTTTTAATAAAACAAAAATTAATTACAAGTGAAAATTAAATGTTGAGGGTACAATGAAATTAAACTATGCATTGCTGGCAATTTTGTCACTAAGTTCTTTCGTCACATTTGCGAAAGCGGATTTAACGGTCAGAAATCAACTAAAGAGCGTAGTTGATGAATGCGCTGAAGGATTAATGAAAGAATACGATATACCAGGTTTGGCTGTTGCAGTAACGATTGATGGTAAGCGTTACTTTTATAATTACGGTTTTTCTGACAAAAGTAACGGTAGTTTAGTTGCAAACGACACAATTTTTGAACTCGGCTCTATCAGTAAAACTTTTGCTGCCACTTTGGCTGGGTACGCCCAAGAAAAAGGTAAGCTGAACATGGATGACAAGATAAAAGATTATATTCCGGAGTTAGAAAATAGTGTTCTTGGTAATACCAAGCTAGTTCATGTAGCAACATACACCGCGGGTGGTCTACCATTGCAATTCCCCAGCGAAGTGACGAACTATGCTGAAATGATACATTACTACAAAACGTGGAAGCCGGAGTACGAAGCAGGAACAAAGAGGAAGTACTCAAACCCTAGTATTGGTCTATTTGGCTACATCGGTGCCTTGAGTATGGAGTCAGACTATACGGAAATGATGGAAACCGTCATCCTGCCTGAGCTCGGTATGACAAATACGTTTGTAAACGTACCAAAGGATAAGCTTAGTAACTACGCATTTGGTTATAACTCTGAGGGAGAACCCGTTAGAGTAAACCCAGGCCTACTCGACGCGGAAGCCTATGGTATTAAATCAACAAGCTTAGATATGCTTCAATTTATCGAAGCAAATATGGGTCAAGCGCAACTTAATACTGATATAGAAAATGCGCTAGAGCGAACTCATGCTGGGTATTTTGATACCAACACGTTTACGCAAGCCGTAGGGTGGGAAGGTTATGATTACCCTGTCTCACTTTCTCAATTGTTGGAGGGCAACTCCAGCGATCTCATTCTCAACGCTAAACCGGTTAAAGCAAGCGCGTCTGGTACACTCGGTCGTAATGTTTTGTATAACAAAACGGGCTCAACTGGTGGATTTGGAGCATATGTCGCATATGTACCTTCTGAAAAGATAGGTATAGTTATTCTAGCGAATAAAAACTACCCTAATGCAGAAAGAGTAGAGGCTGCTTACAACATCATTAGCTCGGTAGTGAAGTAAATTTTAGTGGTAATAGTAACTGCGTAATTATTAGAAATAATTTAGATTCATAATATCTGAATTGTTTTATTTGATAGTATTTTATAGGAGTGTTCATGAAAACTAAGCATTGGTCTAAGGTGACTTTGCTACATGAAGTTGTTACGAACCCAAATATAACGATTAAAGGTAAACATAGTTATTACAGTGATTGTTGGGACGCCGGTTTTGAGGAATCCGTTGTAAGATATCTACAAGGCGATGAGTTCAGTCGAGATTGGGAACCAAAATGGAAGCTTGACAAGTTGCATATAGGCGACTTCGTCTGTATTGCGGCAGAAGTTGTGATTGTTATGGGGGGAAACAGTACACATAGAGCTGATTGGTTCTCCTTGTACCCATTTATGGACTTTATTGAAGAAGCATACGTAGGAAAAGGAGATACTCACATTGGCGATGGAGCCTGGCTCGGCATGCGAGCCATGATAATGCCGGGTGTGACTATCGGAGAAGGAGCAATTGTTGCGGCAAACAGCGTGGTGACTAAAGATGTTGAGCCTTACAGCATGGTTGCAGGCTCACCAGCTAAGCATGTCAAATATCGATTTTCTCGAGAGACGATCGACGAACTACTAGCTCTTAGGATTTATGAGTGGCCTGATGAGAAAATCGATAGCCTGAAGAGATTATTATGCTCAGACGATTTAGAAGTGTTGAAAAAGGCAAGCTCCGAATACGATAAAAATCATTCTGTGACCCTGTAAATAATTCTGTGTAACTGCCCTGGGTTACAAGTATTCAGTTAATCGGTCTTCGAACATAATCATAAATCGGTTCAGGGCTTGCCGCCAGTTTCTAATTGGCATCGTCCATTTCTT
>NZ_JAZGTF010000034.1:0-12196 GCF_037389125.1 Photobacterium sp. MCCC 1A19761 | reverse complement strand
CCGCTCCGCCACTTATTCAGAGTTTCAGCTCTTAAAAACTGAGCCAACAGGGGTGTAGCTCCAATTGGCAGAGCAGCGGATTCCAAATCCGCGTGTTGGGAGTTCGAATCTCTCCACCCCTGCCACATTTGAAACCTCAGCAGAAATGCTGAGGTTTTTTTGTTTTCCCACTTATCGGAAGAGCAGCGGATTCCCCGAATCTCCAAAACAGCGCGTGTTGGCGTTTGAATCTCCGGAATGCCGCCCCAGTCCCCCCTGTCATCCTCTGAAACCTCAGACTGCGCGTCCCAGCAACAATACTGAGACTTTTTTGTATGTTGATTTCCTGAATCTCCCATAAACTCACCGCAGTACATACTGGCATTTCGCAGCATCGCGTGCACCCCTCTGTCCATCCCTATGATCAATCAAGCCTCAGAGGAGCGGCGCGCCAGCCTGAACGAATATCTCCCTTTATGATCCACCAAAGTTTAGCGCCGCTATCCCGATAACAAAGAAGGTTTTGAGGACGGACTGTATGTCAGCGTTTGGGCTGCGTAGGCGCTAGCTTTTCATAAGGAGCTGGTAACCCACAAAGCAGGCTGTGATGCTGAGAGTAACATTGAGCAGCATATTGAGTCCGGCTTTTAAAAAAGCGCCTTGCTGCATCAGGATGACATTATCCATCGAGAACGTGGAAAAGGTCGTCAGGGCCCCGAGAAAGCCCAGACCAATAATGGGACGGGCGGGGACACCAGCAATCATGCCCTGGTTGATGGCAGACATTAATAACCCCATGAGTAAAGAGCCGATCACATTGACGGCCAGGGTGCCGTAGGGAAATCCCCGGCCGAATAGGTTGACGCACAGTTCAGAAATCAGATATCGCGAGCAGGCACCGAAGGCACCACCCAATGCAATCAGCCCCAAGAAGAAAAATTGGCTCATTGATACCACTTTAGGTTGTGAGAAAGTTGCCATACTAATACCACGATAGCTATGTGTTGATCACCTTTGCCTGACTGTAATTGTGCAATCATTGATTGATGCTCAGTGTTTCGGTGTGTGACGTGAATCATTCTCGGGGGGAAGCGTATGGCGTTGTATCAGACGATATTGTTGGCGGTAAACCCGGATAATCTGGATGCGCGCCAGTTGATGGTGAAAGCGGCGGTGATTGCCGGACAGAACCATGCCGAGCTGCATGTCGCGTTTGTAGAGCCGGGGCTGGGGAATGTCAGTTTTCTGGATGCGGAGCTGGGGTTGGAAGAGGCGCATTTAGACACCCAGGCGCTCCGCATTCAGCAGCTTTCTGCCTTGTCTCAGGCGTCCCCCTATAAAGTCCGGGCCCTGCATATTGCCGATGGGGACGTTGCGAAGCATTTGCTGGATCTGGTGAAGCAGGTTCGGGCCAATCTGGTTGTTCTTGGTACACATAAAAGCGGTATCCAGTGGTTTGGCGACTTGGGGCAGGCATTGTCGCAGCAAGGCGGCTGCGATGTGTTAATGTGTCATTGATCAGACGTTACAAGAAAGCAGCTCAGGAAGGTTGCTGTTCGCCCAGGACTTCCATATACTCGAGCATAACTTGTCGGAGTGCCAATTGGCTGAGACCGCATTGCGGGATCCGTAGAACCTGATCAGGCTAATACCTGCGAAGGGAACAAGAGAAAATCTTCTGTATTGCTGCACCTGCACCTGCAGCTGCTGTTCCAGATGATGTTACACACCCTACGTGTAGCCTCTTGTTGACGCACCCATCCGATAAGCAACTTCCCTTTTATTGAAACCAAGGAAATTGCTATGTCGAATCGCAAACAAGCGAGACTGGAAGCGAAACAATTCATTGATTCACTCACCACCCAACCGTATCCGAATTCACACAAAGTTTATGTGACCGGCAGCCGCGACGATATTCGTGTCCCGATGCGCGAAATCACCCTGTCTGACAGCCTGGTCGGCGGCACGAAAGATGCCCCGGTATTTGAGCCCAATGAGCCGGTCCGTGTTTACGATACATCCGGCCTGTATACCGATCCTGCCCATGAAATCGATATCTACACGGGCCTGCCGCAACTGCGGGAAGCCTGGATTTCAGAGCGCGGAGATACCGAGCTGCTGGATGAGCTGAGCTCGGCTTATTCGAAAGAGCGCCTGGCCGACGATACGCTGGATGAGTTGCGTTTTGGCGAGCGGGCTCGCATCCGTCGTGCCAAAGCGGGGGCGAACGTCACCCAACTGCATTATGCCCGTCAGGGCATCATTACCCCGGAAATGGAATATATCGCGATTCGCGAAAACATGGGCCGCGCCAAGTACCGCGATGCCGTACTGACTCAACAGCATCCGGGCCAGAACTTCGGGGCTAACTTGCCGGAAGAAATTACGCCGGAGTTTGTGCGTCAGGAAGTGGCGGAAGGTCGGGCGATTATTCCGGCCAACATCAACCACCCGGAATCTGAGCCGATGATTATCGGTCGTAATTTCCTGGTCAAAGTGAACGCCAACATCGGTAACTCTGCCGTCAGTTCATCGATTGAAGAAGAAGTAGAAAAGTTGGTGTGGTCGACTCGCTGGGGCGGCGATACCGTGATGGATCTGTCGACCGGCCGCAACATTCACGAAACCCGTGAGTGGATCATCCGCAACAGCCCGGTGCCGATTGGTACGGTGCCGATGTACCAGGCGCTGGAGAAGGTGAATGGCATCGCGGAGAACCTGACCTGGGAAGTGTTCCGCGACACCCTGCTGGAGCAGGCCGAGCAAGGGGTGGATTACTTCACCATCCATGCCGGGGTGCTGCTGCGCTACGTGCCGATGACCGCCAAGCGGGTGACCGGGATTGTCTCGCGGGGCGGCTCGATCATGGCCAAGTGGTGCCTGGCGCATCACAAAGAAAGCTTCCTGTATGAACACTTCCGCGAGATCTGTGAAATCTGTGCCCGGTACGATATTTCGCTTTCTCTGGGGGATGGTCTGCGTCCAGGCTCGGTGGCTGATGCCAACGATGAAGCGCAGTTTAGTGAGCTGCGCACCCTGGGTGAGCTGACCAAAGTTGCTTGGGAATATGATGTCCAGGTGATGATTGAAGGACCGGGACATGTGCCGATGCACATGATCAAAGAGAACATGGAAGAGCAGCTCAAGCACTGTCATGAAGCGCCGTTCTATACCTTAGGTCCACTGACGACGGATATTGCCCCGGGTTACGATCACATCACTTCCGGGATTGGCGCGGCGATGATTGGCTGGTACGGCTGTGCCATGTTGTGCTACGTCACCCCGAAAGAGCACCTGGGCCTGCCGAACAAAGACGATGTAAAGGTTGGGCTCATCACGTATAAGCTGTGCGCCCATGCCGCTGACCTGGCCAAAGGACACCCGGGCGCGCAGGTGCGGGATAACGCCCTGTCGAAAGCCCGTTTTGAATTCCGTTGGGAAGATCAGTTCAACCTGGCGCTGGATCCGGAAACGGCCCGGTCCTATCACGATGAAACCCTGCCGCAGGAATCGGGCAAGGTGGCGCACTTCTGTTCGATGTGCGGTCCAAAATTCTGTTCAATGAAGATCTCTCAGGAAGTGCGGGATTATGCTAAAACGTTGCCCCAAGAGGCGCAGGCGGTAGAAATCAAACTTCTGGAAGACCCGCTGGAAGGGATGCAACAGAAAGCCGAAGAATTCCGAGCCCGAGGCAGTGAGCTGTACCACCCGGCGCACGAGGAAGGCTGATGGGTAAACTCACCTTACCTGAATACCTGGCACCGTTGCGCCGGTATTTAGATGCTGTGCTGGCTTCAGCGCAGCACTATCAATTGGGGGCGCCGGTTGAGGTGGTCTGGGCGGCTTCACCTGAGGTTGGGATGGTTGGGATTAACGTCGACCATCGCCGAATTCGCCTGGCTTTTCATTCTGAGAACAGCGAAGAACCGGATTACCGGGTGCAGGATCAGTGGTCGCCGCCGTATCCGTCACTGCGTGAGGTGCAGCGGCAGGTTGCGCAGGATCCGTCACTGGTGATTTGCGGCCTGCCGACGGAGCTGGGATATGTCGACTTGTGGCACCACCACGGCGAAGCGCGTGCGGTATTCTGCGGCCAAGCCGGACCGGAGGCGCCGCAGCGGGCGATGTTGCTGGCGGCCCTGGCACTGGATTATCCCCTGGAAGATGCGGTGACGCTCGCCCGGGCTTATGCCCGGTGTTATCTCCATGACAAAGACGAAGGGTGTGTCGACTGCTGGCCGCTTGAGCGGGCGCTGTTCCCGCGCCCGTTGACCGCAAATCACCCGCAGGCCGAGGCGCTCGGATGGGTCAGCCGGGAAGTGGCGGTGGCACCGTTTGCCAAAGCGGATCCGGCCCAGATGGCGCTGTATCCGGTCGTCGATTCGGCCTCCTGGGTGGGACGGCTGCTGGAGATGGGCGTCACCCTGACGCAACTGCGGATCAAAGATCCGACAGAGCCCACGCTTGCCGCGCAGGTCCGTCAGGTGATCACCACCGGTGCGCAGGCCAAGGCGCAGGTCTATATCAATGACTACTGGCAACTGGCGATTGAACACCGGGCCTACGGAGTGCATCTGGGGCAGGAAGATCTGGAAACGGCTGACTTGACTGCCATTCAGCAAGCCGGCCTGCGTCTGGGTCTGTCAACTCATGGCTATTACGAGATCCTGCGTGCAGCTGAGTTCCGTCCCAGCTATATCGCCCTCGGCCATATCTATCCGACCACCACCAAGCAAATGCCGTCCAAGCCGCAGGGACTGAGCCGCCTGGCGCTGTATCAGCGCTTGATTGGCAGGGATTTTCCGACCGTGGCGATCGGCGGGATTGACCTGTCTCGCGCGGATGCGGTGTGGCAAACCGGTGTCAGCAGTGTGGCGGTGGTCCGGGCGATTACTCAGGCCGACGATCCTCAGGCGGCGGTCGATGCGTTTTACCGTCGTCTGGTGCGCCCGGAGGCGCAGCACTCTGTTCCGCCTAAGGAGCCCGCCCATGCTCAGTGATCAGGCGTTTATCCGCTATAACCGCCAGATCATGTTGCCGGAAATCGGGGAAGCCGGACAGGTACAGCTCGCGCAGGCGCAGGTCCTGCTGGTTGGAGCGGGTGGTTTGGGATCGGCGGCGGCTTTATATCTGGCTGGTGCCGGGATCGGTCAGCTGGTGATCGCGGACGATGATATCGTCGACAGCTCAAATCTTCAGCGGCAGGTGATCTATCGTGAAGCTGATCAGGGGCACAGCAAGGCCCACGCCGCTGCCGAGCAACTGCGCAGCCTCAATCCGATGATCCGGGTTCGCCCGGTCAAAGCCCGGCTGGCGGCGCAGCAGCTCGCGCTGGAAGTGTCGCTGGCTGATGTGGTGCTCGATTGCTCGGATAACCTGGAAACCCGCCATGCCGTGAATCAGGCCTGTGTTTCCGCAGCCAAACCGCTGATTTCAGGGGCGGCGATTCGCTGGCAGGGACAACTGATGGCGTTTGATTTCCGCTGCGGAGCAGGGCCCTGCTATCACTGTCTGTTTCCCTGGCAGCCGGATGCCCCACAAGCACCGCAAAATTGCAGTACCAGCGGGATTGCCGGTCCGGTCGTCGGCATGATCGGCACGTTACAGGCGCTGGAAGCGCTGAAGTTGCTGACGGGGGCCGGCACCGTACCGTTTGCCACCCTGCGGCAATTTGACGGACTGACATCCGCCTGGCAAACCTTCAACGTGGCGCGGGAACCCGCGTGCCCGGTCTGTGGCACAGGAGAGAAGAACGAATGACGACAACAACTGCGATTCAAGTCCGCGTCAATGACAAGCCGGTGGATTGCCCGGCCGGACACAGCCTGGCCGCCCTGTTGATTGCACTGGAGATGCCGTTGCAAGCGACAGCCGTAGCCCTCAACGATGACATTGTGGCCCGGAGCGACTGGGACACGACCCGACTCAGCCAAGGCGACCGTATTGCCTTGTTCCAAGCGATTGCCGGAGGTTAAATGCTGAAGATTGCCGATAAAACTTTTTCTTCCCGCCTGTTCACCGGCACCGGTAAGTATGCCAGCCGGCAGGCGATGAGTGACTCTATTATTGCCAGTGGTTCTGAGCTGGTGACCATGGCGCTCAAGCGGGTCGATATTGAGAACCGGGATGATGACATTCTGGCGCCTTTGATCGCCGCCGGCGTCAACCTGCTCCCGAACACGTCCGGTGCCAAAAATGCCAAAGAAGCGGTGTTTGCTGCCAAATTGGCCCGTGCCGCACTGGGGACCAACTGGCTCAAGCTGGAGATCCACCCCGATCCGAAATACCTGATGCCGGACCCGATCGAAACCCTGGCCGCCGCAGAGGCGCTGGTCAAAGAAGGCTTCATTGTACTGCCTTACTGCCATGCCGATCCGGTGTTGTGTAAGCGGCTGGAAGAAGTCGGTTGTGCCGCAGTGATGCCGCTCGGCGCACCGATTGGCTCGAATAAGGGGCTGGCGTCCCGCGATTTCCTGGAAATTATCATCGATCAGGCCCGGGTGCCGGTGGTGGTCGATGCCGGGATTGGCGCGCCGTCTCATGCGGCCGAAGCGATGGAGCTGGGGGCTGATGCCGTGCTGGTCAACACCGCGATCGCCGCGGCGGCTGATCCGGTGGCGATGGGCAAGGCGTTCAAGCTGGCGGTGGAAAGCGGCCGGGTGGCTTACGAGGCCGGGTTGGCCGGGACCGTGAATCAGGCGATGGCTTCCAGTCCGCTGACCGCGTTTTTGGATCACTCCGCCTAAGGGGGCCGCATGAGTTATGTGGATGTCTGGCGGCAGTTGGATTGGGATGATATCCGGTTGTCGATCTACAGCAAAACGCCCGCCGATGTTGAACGGGCACTGCGTAAACCCAAACGGGATCTGGAAGACTTCAAAGCCTTGATCTCCCCGGCAGCCGAGCCGTATCTGGAGCAGATGGCGCAGCTGTCGGCGGCGCTGACCCGCAAGCGGTTCGGCCGGACTATCTCGTTCTACGTGCCGTTGTATTTGTCGAATCTGTGCGCCAACGCTTGTACCTACTGCGGCTTTTCGATGGAAAACCGGATCAAGCGTCGCACGTTGGAGATGGCGGACATTGAGCGCGAATGTGCCGCCATCAAGGCAATGCACTTTGACAGTGTGCTGCTGGTGACGGGTGAGCATGAGCGCAAGGTCGGCATGGATTATTTCCGCGAAGCCCTGCCGCGCATCAAGGCCCACTTCAGCTATCTGGCGATGGAGGTCCAGCCGCTGGATCAGCACGAGTATGCTGAGCTGAAAACGCTGGGGCTGGATGCGGTGATGGTGTATCAGGAAACCTATAGCGCGCCGACCTATGCCGAGCACCATCTGCGCGGCAACAAGACCGATTTTGTCTACCGGTTGGAAACTCCGGACCGGCTGGCCCGGGCCGGGATCGACAAAATCGGTATCGGGGCGTTGATTGGGTTGGAAGAGTGGCGCACCGACTGTTTCTTTGTCGCCAGCCATCTCGCGTATCTGGAGCGAACCTACTGGCAAACCCGCTATTCGATTTCGTTTCCGCGCCTGCGGCCGTGTACCGGCGGGCTGAAACCGAAGTCGGTGATGAGTGATCGCCAGCTGGTGCAGCTGATCTGTGCTTATCGCTTGCTGAACCCGGAAGTGGAGCTATCACTGTCGACCCGGGAGTCGCCGCAGTTTCGCGACAATGTGCTGCCGCTGGGGGTGACCAGCATGTCAGCGGGGTCGAAAACCCAGCCGGGCGGTTATGCCGACGATGAGCCGGAGCTGGAGCAGTTCGCGATCAGTGATGAGCGCTCGGTTGCGGCGGTGGCGGAAGCCGTCAAGCACCATGGTTTCGAGGTGGTGTGGAAAGACTGGCACACGGCCTATTCCGGCTAGGTGACTTTTGCCCGCTGGGGCGACGTTCAGGCGCTGCTTTGAAATAACAACGCCCGCAGTGGCACGGATACCGTGGCTGCGGGCGTTTTTTATGTGGCAGTAGCGAGCTTAGCGGCTCAGCGGTGCCGTAGCTTGTTGGAGCCAGATGAGATCGTCGCCACTCAGTGACGGGCTGATCACTTCAAACACGGTTTGGTGATAGGCGTTCAGCCAGGCCAGCTCGCCATCCGTCAGCAGCGAGAGGTCCACCAGGCGGCGGTCGATCGGCGCGCGGGTCAGGGACTCGAAGCCCAGTACGGTCATGTCGCCAGCAGTTGCTACCTCAACCACCAGCTCCAGGTTTTCAATCCGGATCCCGAAGGCATCGGCGCGGTAGTAACCCGGCTCGTTCGACAACACCATGCCCGGTTGCAGGGCGGTCGGGTTGTAGACCTTGGCAATGCGCTGCGGCCCTTCGTGGACATTGAGGAAGTGGCCGACGCCGTGGCCGGTCCCGTGGTCATAATCAAAACCGTGTGCCCACAGGTGCTGACGGGCCAGAGCATCCAGCTGAGAGCCGGTGGTGCCTTTCGGGAACCGGGCCGTTGCCAGCGCAATGTGACCTTTCAGCACTAGGGTGAAGGTTTGTTTGACTTCATCGCCCGGCTCGCCGATCGCCACCGTCCGGGTGATATCGGTGGTGCCGTCCGGGTACTGGCCGCCGGAGTCCACCAGGTAGACGTTGTCCATTTCCAGCACGCTCGGCGCCGGTTGGTTCTTGTGGTTGTAGTGGCACATCGCCGCGTTGCCGCCGGCCGCCGAGATGGTATCAAAGCTGACATCGGTACAGCTGCTGTCTTCACAGCGGAACGCCCACAGTTGATCGGCCAGCGTGCCTTCATCGAGCAGGTTGCCTTGGGCGACCTGGCGATCGACCCAGGCCAGGAATTTACTAATCGCGACGCCATCACGGATGTGGCTGGCCTTCATCCCGGCAATCTCAGTCGGGTTCTTGGCCGCTTTCGGCAGCATGCATGGATCCTGGGCAGCAATCAGCTTGGCCTTGGCGTCAGTCAGGATCTGTGATGCCCAGGCATTGCTGGTGGCCGGATCGACAAGTACGGCTTTGCCGCCGAGGGCCTGAAGACCGGTTTCCAGGGAATCCGGCCGTGCGATGCGAACGCCTTCACCGACATGATCTGCAAATGCAGCCGGCAGGCGGGCCGGGTCGATATAGAAATCGACGCTGCCGTCCTGGTGCAGGATCGCGGTGGATAGCAGAACCGGCAGGCACGGAATGTCGCTGCCGCGGATATTGAGCAGCCAGGCAATGCTGTCGACCTGAGTAAGCAGGGCGGCATCGGCTTTCTGTGATTTCAGCACGGCGGCAATTTGCGCTCGCTTGTCGGTGCTGCTGACGCCGACAAAGTCCAGGCTCATCAGCTTGGCGTCCGACAGGGTTGGTGCCGGACGGTCATGCCACAGGCCGTCGATTGGGTTGGCATCGACGGTGACCAGTTCCAGATCACCGGCCACTGCCGCTTCGGTGCGTGCCAGCCAGGCACCGCTGTGCAGTTTCGGATCAATCGCCACCTTGCTGCAGGCGGCTAGGTTGGCCAGTGCCCACTGCATCGGTGGCTCGTCAATCAGGTGACGGTATTCAAAGACTTCTCCCGGGACCTGCTTGCGCACCTGGACCACGTAGCGGCCATCGACAAACATCGCGGCTTTGTCGCGGGTGACTATCGCCATCCCGGCAGAGCCGGTAAAGCCGGTGGCCCAGTGCAGGCGATCATTGTGGGCGGGAATATATTCGCCCAGGTACTCGTCCTCGTGCGGGATCAGAAAGGCATCGAGCTGGTTTTGCGTTAACCATTCACGTAGTTGCTCAACACGCTGTGAAATAACAGTTTGCATGCTTCATCATTCCTTTAAGTCGTTCGCCGTCCTGGCGTGACGGCTCAGGCCGTTCAGGCCGGATCGCTTTACGGTAGCGCGTTTACTGGTCGGCTGCAATTAACCGACTGGTAAATCACGACAGCGGCCGATAATGATCTCGCGTAGCCAGCTGTGTCCAGGATCTTTCTCTTGGTGCTGATGCCAGAACAGGGTGTAGGCCATTGGCGGCAATTCAGTCGGCAGCGGCAGGACGACCAGACCGAGCTGGTTGGCAATATAGTTGGCGAAGTGGCTCGGGGCGGTAAATACAAAGTCGGTCTGGTGACACAGGCAGGCCGCGCTGTTGAAATCCGGCACATACATGGCGATGTCCCGGCCCAGGCCGCGCTCGGCTAGCTTGTAATCGAGCAGCCAGCGATCATCACCGATGCAACGCACTTGGATATGGCGCTGGGCCAGGTAGCTGGTTTCATCCCAGGTCTGGCCTAGGATCGGATGGTCCGGGCGGACAATGCAGCACTGGCGGTCGCGGCACAGCTCCTGGAACACGATGCCTTTGGGCGGCATCAGGGTCAGCATGGCATCGGCCGGGTTGAGATCCTTGCCGGTGATGCCGAAGTCAATCTCCCCCGATTGCAGCTTTTCGAATGTATTGGGCTCCCAGGCCTGGGTGTCGATGGTCAGGTTGGGCCCCTCAGAGAAGATATCGCCGAGGAATTGCGGCAGAAACAGCGGATAGGCGCTCTCGACCAGCGCCATTTTGAAGTGGCGATCGCTGGTGCGGGGCGTAAATTCCGGCGGCGCGGTGATCTGCTCGATTTCATGCAGCAGGTGCTCCAGCAAAGGTTGCAAGGCTTTCGCCCGGGGCGTCGGGCGCAACCCGTGGGCATTGCGGGTGAACAGGGGATCGTTGAACTGCTCGCGCAGCCGCATCAGGCTTTTGCTGACGGCGGACTGGCTCAGGTGCAGCCGTTTGGCGGCGTGGGTGACGTTACACTCTTCCAGCAGGACATGCAGGCACACCAGCAGGTTGAGATCGATGCGGGCGAGTTTTTCAAAAGACACAAGGCACCTCGGATGATGATATTCCCCATTGGAAATTCTGATTTGAATATAAACCATTTCTGTTCATATCACGAAGGGCTTAGACTGCCGCCATCATCACAAAGGAAATGCACCATGACCCCTGTTTCTTCACAGTCCGGAACCCGACTTGTCGCCCTGATGGTAATTCTGGTTCTGTTCAGCCCGTTGGCGATTGATATTTACCTGCCGGCCCTCCCGGCTATGGCGGAGACGTTTGCCGTCGAACCGGCGCGGGTCCAGGATACCGTAACCTGGTTTATGTTCAGTCTGGGCCTGGGGCAACTGCTGGCCGGTCCGCTGGCCGATCGCTTCGGCCGCCGCCCGATTGCCCTGGGCGGGATCGCCATTTACGGCCTGAGTGCCGCGCTGGCCTATGTCGCCCATACTCTGGATCTGCTGCTGGTGGCCCGTCTGCTGCAGGGCTTTGGCGCCTGTGCCACCTCGGTGGCGGCATTTGCCGCGGTGCGTGACAGCTTCGGCCCGGAAAAAAGCGGCCGGATGATCAGCTATCTTAACGGCGCGATCTGTTTTATTCCGGCGCTGGCGCCGTTGCTGGGTACCTGGCTGACTCATGAATTCGGTTGGCGCAGTAACTTTAGCTTTATGGCCGGGTTTGCGGTGGTCGCCGGAACCTTCATTTTGCTGCAGTTTCGCGAAACCCGCCCGGCGGAGACTGATGTGTCAGGCGCGATGCTGAGCTGGGCGCGTTACCGCTCGGTGCTACGCGAGCCGACGTTCCTTTACCACAGTATCATGTGCATGCTGGCGATGGCGGTCATTTTGGCTTATGTGACTTCGGCACCGGTCTGGCTGATGACCGAATTGGGTCAGGATATGGGCCAGTTTACGATGTGGTTCGGGGTCAATGCGGCGCTGAATATCCTGGCTTGCATGGTGGCACCGAAATACATTGACCGCTTTGGTTCGCGTCGGACACTGGCGACCGGGTTGATCATGCTGGTGGCTTCCGGGGTGGCGATGTTGATGCTGAGCCACCTGCGCGAAGCCTGGGCCTATATGGTACCCGTGTTCATGGCTTCGTTTGGTTTTGCTTTCGTCCTCGGCTCAGCGGCCGGGAAAGCGCTGGCACCGTTTGGTGATCGCGCGGGTACTGCCGCTGCACTGCTGGGACTGTTCCAGATGAGCGGGGCCGGTGCCATCGTGAGCCTGACCCAGCGTCTGGACTTGCTGCCACCGGATCTGATGGTGCTGCATATGTGGCTGCTGGCCCCGGGCCTGCTGATTTTGGGATCGCGATTCGGGCGGCGCTGGCATGCGGCTGCGGCCGGTAATTAATGCCGCGCGGCGCACCGATGAACGCAATTTCTCTGAAGTTTTCTGAATAATAAGACGTCTTTACCCTTTAAAGGCGCGGGGTCTCGACA
>NZ_JAZGTF010000033.1:0-92921 GCF_037389125.1 Photobacterium sp. MCCC 1A19761 | reverse complement strand
ATGCCGCGCGGCGCACCGATGAACGCAATTTCTCTGAAGTTTTCTGAATAATAAGACGTCTTTACCCTTTAAAGGCGCGGGGTCTCGACAACCCAATCTCGCTTGCCTGCCACGATGTGGCAGGCTTTTTTTTGCTTTTTTTTTTTGCTTTTTTTTTGGGGAGGGGGGATTTGGTGAACGGGCGTGGCGTTAGCAGGAAGAATCTGCCGCCGGGCGCGATTTGCCTTTCCACTGCTGGATCAGCAGGCCGCAGATAATCATCACCAGGCCGATCAGGGTGGCGGGATGAATTGACTCGCCAATGATGGTGGCCAGCAGCATCAGAGAGATGAAAGGCGCGATAAAGATCAGGTTACTGATCCGCGCCGTATTCTCGGTCAGCTTCAGCGCATTGATCCACAGCACGAAGGTGATCCCCATTTCAAACAGGCCGACATAACTGACTGCCGCCCAGCCTTGCCAGGGCGCATCCGGCCAGCCGTCAACGGCGAGGCTGGCGCCGACGGAGATCGGCAGTGAGATCAGGAATCCGAGCAGCACACTGATCACCGGATCGGCCTGGTTACGGGTATTGAGGATCCAGTACATCGCCCAGAGTAGGGTCGAGAATAGCGCCAGCCCCACCCCGAGCGGGCTGTCAAAATCCAGCGCCAGCAGGTTCCCCTGAGTGGCAATCACCACCACGCCCAGGTAGCCGAATCCGCAGGCAATCCAGTCCTGGCGGCGGATGGTCTGGCCGAGGAACACGGCGGCCATCAGGGTCAGGGTGATCGCCCAGCTGTAGTTGAGCGGCTGGGCCAGCGAGGCGGGCAGCAGTGCATAGGCCTGGAACAGGATCAGGTAATAGGCCAGCGGGTTGATCAGTCCCAGCAGCAGATAATAGCCGGGGCGGGAGCGAAAGGTGCGTCCGAGCAGGTGAAGTTTGCCCTGATACAAGGCGATGGCGGTCAGCGCCAGCACGGAGACGGCACTGGCAGCCGCCAGCATTTGCAGCGGGGTGAAATAGCTCAGGGTGATCTTAAAGGCGGTGGCGACGGTCGACCACAGCAGGACGGCCGTCAGCCCGTAGCTCAGCGCGAGGCGTTCGTTCTTCATAACTTCCTTGTCCATCGGCTGCTGGGGATTTACCGCGCAGCTCGGTTATTTGTCGTATCCGGGCCGCCAGTGTATGCGATAGCCATCCGGGCGGAAAGCCTTTGCGGCGGGCGGGTGACGGGCACGTCGGTGACGTCACACAAGGGCGCTGGATGCGGAACACGGCTGGACATTTATCCAGTATCCACTTAGCCTGTAGCCCTTGAAACAGAACAGGCGCGGTGCTGACAGGCCGCGCTGAATTGGCGTCATAAAGGTTGGGTATCAATGATAACTGAGTGGCTTACAGGGACCGGGCTGGCCGTGGTCGCTGCCCTGATGGGGGCAACGGTCGCCAGCGTGATCACGGGGTTGTGGATGAAAGGGCGCATGGCGCAGCAACAGGCGCTGTACCAGCAGCAGAGTGAGGCGGATCTGCGCCTGGCGCAGAGCCGGGAAGAATACCTTAATGCCCAACTGGCCGAGCGCAACCAGGATCTCGACGAGCTGGATGTTGAGCGGGATCGCCTGACCTCTGAGTTGCGTCAGATGCACGCCCGGTTGGCCGCGGCGCTGGAGAAAATGCGCCACTTTGAGGCGGTGAAAAACGAGAAACAGTACCTGAGCGAGCAACTGGACAATGCCCGGATGGCCAATGCCGGGCTGGAAGCTGATCTGCGCGAGCAGGAAGCGCGCCATTTTGAAGAGCAAAAAGCCGCCGATGAGAAAATCGCGCTGCTGGAAAATGCCGAAGAGCGGCTGCGGGTGCAGTTTGAAAGCCTGGCCAATCGGTTGTTTGAGCAAAAGAGCCGCAGTGTTGATGAGCAGAACAAGCTCAGCCTGGCGACCCTGCTCGGCCCGCTGCGCGAGCAGCTGGAAGGATTCAAAAAACAAGTCAACGACAACTTCAGCCAGGAAGCGCGCGAGCGCCATACTCTGGTGCATGAGATCAACAACCTCAAGCAGCTCAATGAGCAGATGGCGCGCGAAGCCGTCAACCTGACCCAGGCTCTGAAAGGGGACAATAAGGCCCAGGGCAACTGGGGCGAAGTCGTACTGGCGCGGGTACTGACCGAATCGGGACTGCGGGAGGGTCACGAGTACCAGACCCAGATCAGCCTGGAAAACGAAGAAGGCAAGCGCTATCAGCCGGATGTGGTGGTCCACCTGCCGCAGGAAAAAGAGGTGGTGATCGATGCCAAGATGTCGCTGATCGCCTACGAGCGCTTTTTCAATGCTGACACCGTGGCGGAGCAGGAGCTGGCGATGAGCGAGCATATCGCCTCAATCCGCAGCCATATCCGAGGCCTGAGTCGTAAAGACTACCATCAACTGCACGGCATTCGCAGCCTCGACTATGTGCTGATGTTCATCCCGGTTGAACCGGCCTTCCAGGCGGCGGTGGAAGCCGACCCGTCGCTGATCCGCGATGCAATGGAGCAGAATATCATGCTGGTCAGCCCGACCACCTTGCTGGTGGCGCTGCGCACCATCAATAACCTGTGGCGCAACGAGCGCCAGAACCAGAATGCCAAACAGATCGCCGAGCGGGCCGGGAAGTTGTACGACAAGCTGCGCTTGTTCGTCTGCGATATGGAGGCGGTCGGTGCCTCGCTGGATAAAGCCAGCCAGAGCTACCAGGGCGCGATGAACAAACTGGTGCACGGCCGGGGCAATGTGATCCGCCAGGCGGAGAGTTTCAAGGCGCTGGGGGTCGAAGTGAAACGGGACATTAATCCGGCGCTGGCCGAGCAGTCTTTGGCAACGCTCGCGCGGGAGCGGGCGGCACCGGTATCGCCGGACGCCGCGATGGAGCGGATCGCGGCCACATCGGCAGTAAATGATTTGTCGTAGTGCTTTGAGCAAATCGCAGCCATCAAGTACACTAAGCCGATCAATACAGAGAGTTAGCATGACGGAAATAGCATGACGGACACGACACAAGATAAAACCCATTTTGGCTATCGCACCGTGGCCAAGGATGAAAAAGCGGAGCTGGTTGCAGAAGTTTTCCACTCGGTTGCGACCAAGTACGACATCATGAATGACCTGATGTCGATGGGCATCCATCGGGTGTGGAAGCGGTTTACGATTGATTGTAGTGGTGTGCGTCGTGGCCAGCGTGTTCTGGATCTGGGCGGTGGTACCGGCGACCTGGCGGCCAAGTTCTCGCGCATGGTCGGCGATGAAGGACAGGTGGTCCTGGCGGATATCAATAACTCGATGCTCAAGGTTGGCCGCAGCAAGATGCGGGACAACGGCATTGTCGGCAATATCAGTTATGTGCAGGCCAATGCCGAAGAGCTGCCGTTCCCGGATGATTATTTCGACTGTATTACCATCAGTTTCTGCCTGCGTAACGTGACGGATAAAGACAAAGCCCTGCGCTCGATGTTCCGGGTGCTCAAGCCGGGCGGCCGCCTGCTGGTGCTGGAATTTTCCAAGCCGGTCTTCGCGCCGTTGTCCAAAATCTACGACGCCTATTCGTTCCACCTGTTGCCGAAAATGGGCGAGCTGATCGCCAACGATGCCGACAGTTACCGCTATCTGGCCGAATCAATCCGTATGCATCCGGATCAGGACACCCTGGAAGGCATGATGCAGGATGCCGGCTTTGAACAGACCCGTTACTACAACCTGACCGGCGGGATTGTCGCGCTGCACCGTGGCTACAAATTCTGAGGATATTATGCCCATCGATGCTCTTGTAACCGGCGCCATTGAAACCTCACTCAACGCGCTGCTCAAAGACGATGCTGACAGCCAGCGTCGTCTGGCCCGCCTGCGCGGTAAAGCGATCAGTGTGACCCTGAATGAATTCAACAAGCAGCTGATTTTCATCTTCAGCCAGCAGATTGATGTGCTGGCGGCTTATGAAGGAGACGTGGACTGCCGTCTGGCACTCAACCTCAGTGTGCTGCCGGAGCTGCGCCAGCAGGCTAACCTGACCCAGCTGATCAAGGCCGATAAGCTTTCACTGGATGGCGATATTCAGTTGGCTCAGCAATTTTCCTCTCTTCTCAGTGGCTTAAAGCCGGATGTCGCCGAAATATTATCGCAATATACCGGTGATATCGTGGCCCACACGGTCGTCAGCGGGTTCAAAAACGGCGTCGAGACCCTTCGCCGCGGCGCCGAGCGTCGTCAGCGGGATCTGGCCGAAGTCATTACCGAAGAGTGGCGACTGGCGCCGCAGGCGCTGGAAGTGGCATATTTTGCCGATCAGGTCGATGATCTGCGCACCGATGTGGCCCGGCTCGAGTCGCGCCTGAACCAGATCCTGGAGCGCGCTGCAGTATGATGACGTCGTCGGAATTCAAGCGTCTCTATCAGATCACGGCGGTGAAGCTGCGCTACGGACTGGATGATTTCCTGCCCGATGATCCGCGGGTTAAGCTGCCCAAGATGATGCGCAAGTCGCTGTTCTGGATGAAGAACGAATATGCCGATCAGCCCCTGGGCGTGCGCCTGCGCCTCGCCTTGCAGGAGCTGGGACCGGTCTGGATCAAGTTTGGTCAGATGATGTCGACCCGGCGCGATCTGTTTCCGCCGCATATCGCCGATCAGCTGGCGATGTTGCAGGATCAGGTGGCCCCGTTTGACGGCAAGCTGGCCAAGCAGCAGATGGAAGAGTCGCTGGGCGGGCCGCTGGAAACCTGGTTCGATGACTTTGATGAAACTCCGCTGGCCTCGGCGTCGATTGCCCAGGTCCATACGGCGACCCTGAAATCCGACGGGCGCGAAGTGGTGCTCAAGGTGATCCGCCCGGACATCCTGCCGGTGATCCAGGCTGACATTAAACTGATGTACCGGATGGCCCGGATTGTTGCCCGGGCCTGGCCTGAAGCGCGCCGGTTGCGTCCGGTGGAAGTGGTCCGCGAATATGAGCGCACCTTGCTCGATGAGCTGAACCTGATGCGCGAAGCGGCCAACGGGATCCAGTTGCGGCGCAATTTTGAAGGCAGCGACATGCTGTATGTGCCGGAAGTCTACTCGGATCTCAGCAGCGAGCGGCTGCTGGTGATGGAGCGGATTTACGGCATTCAGGTGTCGGATATCGACGCGCTGGTGGCGAACGGCACGGATCTGAAAGTGTTGTCGGAAAATGCGGTGACGGTCTTTTTCACTCAGGTGTTCCGCGACAGCTTTTTCCATGCCGACATGCACCCGGGCAATATTTTTGTCTCGCGGAAAAACCCGCAAAATCCGCAGTGGATTGCCCTCGACTGCGGCATCGTCGGGACATTGAACCGCGAAGACAAGCGCTACCTGGCCGAGAACCTGCTGGCGTTTTTCCACCGCGACTACCGCAAGGTGGCGGAGCTGCATGTGGATTCGGGCTGGGTGCCGAAAAACACCAATATCGATGATTTTGAATTCGCGATCCGCACGGTGTGCGAGCCGATCTTCGAAAAGCCGCTGGCGGAAATTTCGTTCGGCCATGTGTTGCTGAACCTGTTTAATACCGCGCGCCGCTTTCATATGGAAGTGCAGCCGCAGCTGGTGCTGCTGCAGAAAACCCTGCTTTACGTTGAAGGGTTGGGCCGACAGCTGTATCCGCAGCTGGATCTGTGGGTGACTGCCAAGCCGTTTCTGGAAGACTGGATGTCGCGTCAGGTCGGGCCGCAGGCCGTGATCGAAGGGGTCAAGAACCGGGCGCCGTTCTGGGCGGAGAAATTACCGGAATTGCCGGAACTCATTTACGATAGTTTGCGCCAGGGCAATGCATTGAATCAGCGAATTGATACCCTGTACGACAATTTCATGTCCAGTCGGCGTTATCAGGGTCAGGCGAGATTCTATTTTGGCATTGGTGCGACCCTGGTTGTATGTTCTGCCATACTTTTTAGTAATCAGATTGAAACTTATCCGGCGCTTTCAGCCGTAACAGGGGTCACGTTTTGGTTACTCGGATGGCGTGCTTGTCGCAAATAGCGGTTAAAGTAGGCTTTAATATATATCATTTTGTGATCAACCATAATTAGCTGAGGTAAAACAAGCATGGGTGGTATTAGTATCTGGCAATTGCTCATCATTGCACTGATCATTGTGCTGCTGTTCGGCACCAAGAAGCTGCGCTCGTTGGGCGGCGATCTCGGTTCGGCAGTCAAAGGGTTCAAAAAAGCCATCGGTGATGAGGAGCCGGCTGCCAAGAAAGATGCAGATGCGGATTTCGAGCAGAAGAAACTGGCCGACGGTCAGGGTGAGCAGGCTCAGAAGAGCCAGAAAGATAAAGAGCAGGTTTAACACGTGTTTGATATCGGGTTCTGGGAGTTAATACTGATCTCCGTGGTGGGATTGGTCGTACTGGGGCCGGAACGTCTGCCTGTCGCGATCCGTTCGGTATCGCGCTGGGTAGGCGCTGCTCGGAATATGGCGAATGCGGTCAAGGATGAACTGTCCCAGGAGATGAAAATCCAGGAGTTGCAGGAAAATCTGAGAAAAGCAGAGCAAATGGGCATGAAAGATCTGTCACCGGAACTGCGTAATTCGGTGGAAGAACTCAAGCAGGCCGCTGCCGATGTACAGCGCCCGTATGCCGATAAAGCAGACAACAACGAGCGAGCCTCAGCAACCACTTCTCATAAGCAGGATTAATTACATCGCTATGTCTACCGTTGAAGAAACGCAACCGTTGTTCAGCCATTTGATCGAGCTGCGGAATCGGCTGCTGCGCTCTATTCTGAGTGTCTTCCTGGTCTTTCTGGGGTTGGTGTGGTTCGCCAACGATATTTATGCTTTCCTGTCGGCGCCGCTGGTGGAGCGATTGCCGGAAGGAGCCAGCATGATTGCGACCGATGTGGCCTCCCCCTTCTTTACGCCGATCAAGCTGACCCTGGTGACGTCCGTGTTTGTCGCGGTGCCGATGATCCTGTATCAGGTCTGGGCTTTTATCGCACCGGGACTGTACAAGCATGAACGCCGGTTGATCATGCCGCTGCTGTTCTCCAGCTCGCTGCTGTTCTACGCCGGGGTTGCTTTTGCCTACTTTGTCGTGTTCCCGCTGGTCTTCAGCTTCTTTACCAGTATCGCCCCGGAAGGGGTGCAGGTGGCAACGGACATCGCCAGTTACCTTGATTTTGTGCTGGCCCTGTTCCTGGCGTTCGGGATTGCCTTTGAGATCCCGGTGGCCATTATCCTGCTGTGCTGGACTGGTGCGACCGATCCGCAAAGCCTGCGCCAGAAGCGTCCGTACATTATTGTGGGCGCCTTTGTGGTCGGGATGATGCTAACCCCGCCGGATATTATTTCCCAGACGTTGTTGGCTGTTCCGATGTGCCTGCTGTTTGAAGTTGGCCTGTTCTGCGCCCGTTTTTATGTCCGGGAAGAAGCAGAAGAAGACGAAACCGAAACGGCCGGGCGCGACGGCGATTAATCGCGAACGTTTGATAAGAACCGGCTCCGGCCGGTTTTTTTATGGCAAAATGGCCCCGGATGAACAGAACACGGATAACACAGCATGATTGATATCGGGGTGAACCTGACCAATAGCCGGTTTGATAAAGATCGGGACGATGTGGTGGCCCGCGCGCAGGCGGCCGGGGTCGAAGGGCTGATCCTGACCGGGACCAGCCTTGCAGAAAGCCGTGACGCGCTGGCACTGGCCCGGCAGTGGCCGGGGTACTGCTACAGTACCGCCGGGGTGCATCCGCATGATGCCAAAACCGTGGCCGACCTGACTCTGCCGGAGATCCGGACGTTGGCGGGCGAGCCGGCGGTGGTGGCCGTGGGCGAATGCGGACTGGATTTCAACCGCGACTTCTCGCCGCGACCGCAGCAGGAAGCGGTGTTTGAAGCCCAGCTGGCACTGGCCGCTGAATTGAACATGCCGGTGTTCATGCACTGCCGGGATGCCCATACGCGGTTTGTTGAGATCCTCAAACCCTGGCGCGACCAGCTGCCGGCAGCGGTGCTGCACTGCTTTACCGGCAGCGAAGCCGAGCTTCGGGAGTGCCTGGATTTGGATCTGCACATCGGCATCACCGGCTGGGTCTGTGATGAGCGCCGCGGCACTGAACTGCGGGCGCTGGTCGGGCTGATCCCCGATGCGCGGCTGATGATCGAAACCGACTGCCCGTATCTGTTGCCGCGGGACTATCGCCCGAAGCCGAAATCCAGCCGCAATGAGCCGAAGTTTCTGCCGCATATCGCCGGGGTGATCGCCGAGTGCCGGGGGCAGGACGCAGCGACTGTGATGAAACAATCTTGTGCGACAACCAAGGCATTTTTCGCCATCTGACCTCCGAAAGTGGGCCGACGGTGGTATGATCGAGCAAATTCCGCTGGGCGCGATGCAGGTGCAGCCAGGCTGCGAGCCCCTCGCCGTACCAGCGAACCAACCATGAAGGAGTATGCAGTGTCAGTATCTATTCAGGGCGCGTTTCCGGCACGCCGTATGCGTCGTATTCGTAAGCATGAGTTCACTCGCCGCCTGATCGCTGAAAACCAGATCTCAGTCGATGATTTGATCTATCCGATGTTTATCCTGATGGGCAAAAACCGTCGCGAAGCCGTGGAATCCATGCCGGGCGTGGAACGTCTGTCGATCGACCTGATGTTGCTGGAAGCCGAGTACCTGGCCAAGCTGGGAGTGCCGGCGATTGCCTTGTTCCCGGTCGTTTCCCAGGACTTCAAGAGCGTGTGTGCCGCCGAGGCCCATAACCCGGAAGGTCTGGTGCAGCGTGCTGTGCGCCTGCTGAAAGAGCATGTGCCGCAAATGGGCGTGATCACCGATGTGGCGCTGGACCCGTTCACCACCCATGGCCAGGACGGCATCATTGATGACGACGGGTACGTGATGAACGACGTGACTACCGAGGTGCTGATCAAGCAGGCGTTGTCCCATGCCGAAGCCGGGGCCGATATCGTGGCGCCGTCAGACATGATGGACGGCCGCATTGGGGCGATCCGTGCTGCGCTGGAAGAAGCGGGCCACATTCATACCCAAATCATGGCCTACTCAGCCAAGTATGCCTCGCACTACTATGGTCCGTTCCGTGATGCAGTCGGCTCAGCGGCGAACCTCAAAGGCGGTGACAAGAAGACCTATCAGATGGATCCGGCCAACAGCGATGAAGCGCTGCATGAAGTGGCGATGGATATCAATGAAGGGGCCGATATGGTGATGGTCAAGCCGGGCATGCCGTATCTGGACGTGGTGCGCCGGGTGAAGACCGAGCTGCAGGTGCCGACCTTTGCCTATCAGGTGTCGGGCGAGTACGCGATGCACATGGCGGCAATCCAGAATGGCTGGCTGAAAGAACGTGAAACCGTGATGGAATCCCTGCTGTGCTTTAAGCGCGCTGGGGCAGACGGCATTCTGACTTACTTTGCCAAGCCGGTTGCCGAGTGGCTGGCCGAAGAAGGTGCTGCGCGCAAGGCCGCGCTTGATGAGAATGGTGACAACGCCGAGTAAGGCGAGCGGGATCAGAACCAGGGTTGATGTTGCGGCATCAACCCTTTTTTTGTCTCTGCGGTGCCGCAGCAGGTTGCTGGCGGGGCTGCGGCGATCAGGGTTTGACGTTGCGGTTGATCGGGTTTTGCAGCGAAATCAGGGTTTCCGTGGATTGCACTTCGTCAATGGCCTGGAGTTTGTCGATCAGCACATATTGCAGCTCTTCGATCGACTTGCACATCAGCTTGACGAAAATATTGTACGCCCCGGTGGTGTAGTAGGCCTCCACGACTTCATCGAGCTCGTTGAGCTTGGCCAGGGCGGAGTGGTAATCCCGGGCGGCATTGAGGTTGATGCCGATAAAGCAGCACACGTCATAGCCGAGCAATTTGGGATTGATCACCACTTCCGTGCCGGTAATGATGTTGGCGGCACGCATCTTTTCGACCCGGACGTGAACCGTCGCCGGGCTGACCTGAAAGCGCTTCGCCATTTCGGCATAAGGGATCCGGGCATCGTTCATCAGCGCATTGAGAATATCGCGGTCTAAGTCATCAATCCGTGGCGGCTGGGTCATGGTTTTCCTGTGTCTGTTGTTTATCCGATACCGGTCATATCTTATACTGTGCGACTTCTCGTCGCGACTGAAATCCGTCCTGGTGCGAACGTTGACCCACAGGAACCCTGACAGCTTATGCGCTTTATTGCTTTTTTGATGGTACTGCTGGCGGCACCTGTGCTGGCCTATGAGAAAGAGACGTTGGTGATCCATTCTTACCACCGGGGGATGGGCTGGACGGATGCCCTGCAGGACGGGATTGATGCCGTGGCCCGGCCACACGGCGTGTCGCTCCAGGTGAGCTACATGGACAGTAAGCGCTACCAGTCGGCAAGCTACCTGCAGGAGTTGCTGGATATCTACCGCACTAAGCTGAGCCGGGAGACCTACAAGGCCATTGTGGTGACGGATGACCATGCGCTGTGGCTGGTCAACGAGTTGGCGGAGGAGGTCGGTGACACGCCGGTCATCATGACCGGCATCGACGACTACGCCCCGGCCCGGCATGCCCGGCTCAGCAAGGTGGCCGGGGTGCTGGATATCACCGAGCCGTCGGATAACATCGCCCTGGCCCTGTCGCTCCAGCCGGACCTGCAACATATCTATGTGCTGGCCGACAGTACCTATACCGGCAATGCGATGTGGCGGGGGATTGCTGAGTATGTGGCGACACACCCGTCCAACCTGACTGTCCACCGTATCAGTCAGAGCCGCTTTGGGGATATTTTTGTCCGGTCGGCGCAGTTGCCGGCGCATTCTGCCTTGTTGTACCTCAGTTATTTCATCGATAGTGAAGGGCATTACATGGACAATGTCCCCTTCATCCAGACTCTGGTGAAACATGCGAACGCCCCGGTGTACTCGTCGTACAGCCAGTTGCTTGAGCATGGCGCGGTGGGCGGCATGCTGGGGGGCGGCTTGTCCAAGGGGCGTCAGGTCGGCGAGCTGTTGTTGCGGATCGTACGGGGAGATATCCAAACCTATCCCTATTTTATTTCCAGTGCCAACCAGGCGACGTTCAACCATCAGGCCCTTCAGAAATGGGGCCTGATTGAGCCGGAAGCCGGGGTGGTGCTGAACAAGCCCCTGAGCTGGTATGAGCGTTATAACCGGGAACTGCGGATCATGGCCGCGGTGCTGGTGGTGATGGCCGCGATTATTGTGTTTCTCAGCCTGTTTATTCGCCGGCTGCGCAAAAGTGAGGCCAAGCTGCAGCAAAGCCGGGCCCAGTTCGAAGGGGTGTTTGATCAGAGTTTCCAGTTTATCGGGATCCTCGATGACGGCGGCAAGCTGCTCTCCGGCAACCTGGCATTGCAGCAGCTGGTGGGACGCGCGGCGATGAAATATGACCGCGCGATCTGGCGCTGGCATTGTTGGGATCAGGAAACCGCCACCCGGTTGAGTCAGGGCTTTCAGTCGGCCTGGGCCGATCAGCGGATCCGGATGGAAGTGGAAATCCAGAGCCAGGAAGACGGCCGCCGGGTGTTGGATCTGGCGATGAAGCGTATGCCGGCCTCCGTCGGCGCGCATGAACAGCTGCTGTTTGAAGCCCGGGACGTTACGTCCCGTCATCAGATGGAAGAGAAGCTGCGCGAGCGGGAAGTCAGCTACCGGCTGCTCTACGAGCAGCAGCCGGTCATTTTGCTGGCCATCGATAGCCAGTCCCGGATCCAGTCGGTGAATCAGTTTGCCGCGGAGCTGCTCGGTTACGACAAGCGCCAGCTGCTGGGTCACAAGGTGACCGACTTCTACCATGATGAGGTGCCCTTGCCGCAGCAGTTCATTGCCGGTGCGTGCGAGAGTGACGCCCAACAGGTCTGGCGTCGCCAGTTGCGCTATCGTTGCGCCGATGGCCGCACGGTCTGGATCCGGGAGACCATTCGCCCGACCGAGTCCAAGCGGCAGTTGCTGCTGGTCGGGGAAGATATTTCCTCGACCCGGGCATTGGAAGCGGAGCTGGAATACCGGGCCAACCACGACCACCTGACCGATCTCTACAACCGCAACTATTTTGAGCAGCAGCTGGAGCGGGTACTGCAGCAGGCCCGGGAGCACGGGACCCACCATGCGATGTTCTATATCGACCTGGATCAGTTCCGGGTGATCAACGACACCGCCGGTCACGCCGCCGGGGACGAAGCGTTGAAGCAGGTCGCCTTGTTGCTGCGCAGCATTTTGCCGGAGAAATCCGTGTTGTCGCGCCTCGGCGGCGATGAGTTTGCCATTGTGCTCTTTCACTGTCACGCGACCGAAGCGCTGGCGCTGGGCGAGCAGATCCTCCAGTCGTTGGATAAAGCCGAATTTTACTGGCAAAACACCCGGTTCAGCTTCAGCTGCTCGATTGGCCTGCGGTTGATTGACGACACCGCCGGATCGACCCAGCAGGTGCATGCCCAGGCCGACACCGCCTGTTATGCCGCCAAAGAAGAAGGGCGCAACCGGCTGCATCTCTACCATCCGGATGATGAGGAGCTCAAACGCCGGGAGCTGGAGATGGAGTGCGTCACCCTGATCCGCAAGGCGCTGGCCGAAGATCGGCTGGAGCTGCACGCGCAGCAGATCGTACCGCTGAGCGGGGCGCAGGATGCCCATTATTATGAAATCCTGGTTCGGATCCGTGACAGCCAGGGGGAGATGGTGTCGCCCGGGTTGTTTATGCCGGCTGCCGAGCGCTATCACCTGGCCCACCTGATTGACCGTTATGTGGTCAATGCCACGCTGGACTGGCTGGTGGCGCATCCGGCGGCGGTCGACTCGCTGGCGCGTTGTGCGATCAACCTGTCGGGCCAGTCGATGGGTAATCGCGAGTTTGTCGGGTTCCTGATTGAAAAAATCCGCACCTGCGGGTTGCCCCCCGGCAAAATTTGCCTGGAGATCACCGAGACGGCAGCGATCAGCAACCTCAGCGAGGCCATTAACCTGTTTACCCAGCTTAAAGCGCTGGGCTGCCTGATCTCGCTGGATGACTTCGGCTCCGGGTTGTCTTCGTTCGGTTATCTCAAACGCATGCCGGTCGACATCATCAAGATCGACGGCATGTTTGTACGTGACATCCTCGAAGATGACATGGACTTTGCCATGGTGCAGGCCATTAACGGCCTGGCCAAGAAAATGGGTAAACAAACGGTCGCGGAGTTTGTCGAAAACGAGGCGATCCTGGCCCGGCTCGACACGCTGGGCGTCGACTATGCCCAGGGATATCTGTTTGGCAAGCCGCAGCCGTTGGCGGCGTTGGTCAGCCAGTTGCACCAACGCTCGGCGGCAGTGCTATAATCCGCTCCCGGCCTCAGCGCAGAACAGAGCGCGCTGACCAGAAGCCTTAACCAAACACCGGAGATTGCAGTGCAACTAGCTTTAATTTGTGAAACCCCTGATCGCCAGCCTGCGCTGGACGCCCTCGCCCAACGCTGGGGACTGCGCCATGATCCGGACAGCAATTTTGCGCTGGTGCTCACGGCCGAGCGGCTGGAGCTGCACAAACGGGATGAGCCCAAGCTCGGGGCCGTGTATGTCGATCTTGCCGGGGGCGCGGCTGCTCACCGGCGCAAATTCGGCGGCGGCCGGGGCCAGGCGATTGCCAAAGCGGTCGGCCTGAAGGGCGGGGTGACGCCATCGGTGGTGGACGGCACTGCCGGACTCGGGCGGGATGCCTTTGTGCTGGCTTCGCTTGGCTGCCGGGTGCATATGGTCGAACGGAATCCGGTGGTGGCGGCATTGTTGGAAGACGGGTTGCACCGGGCCCAGCAGGATCCGGAAATTGGTTCCTGGGTGTGCGAGCGGCTGAGCCTGTCGCATGCCTCCAGCCAGGACGCCCTGGCCATGCTGGCGCAGGATCCGGACTTCGCCGCGCCGGATGTGGTGTATCTTGATCCCATGTATCCGCATAAGAAAAAATCGGCATTGGTGAAGAAAGAAATGCGGGTGTTTCAGACCCTGGTCGGGGCGGATGATGACGCGGATGCCTTGCTGGCCCCGGCGCTGGCGCTGGCGACCAAACGGGTGGTGGTCAAGCGTCCGGACTATGCCGAATACCTGGCGGGTCTGGTGCCGTCCACGGCAATTGAAACCAAGAAAAATCGCTTTGATGTCTATGTGATCGCGGCCATGAAATAATGCTTTGCCACCGACAGCGCGGCGGTGATAATCCGGGCAGGGCATCAGTTTGATTTGAATGAGGAAGTCATCAGGGATGGCAAAGTCGTTATGTAAATACCGCCGGGCAGAAATTGCCGATCAGTTTGCGGTGATTAGCCGGATCGTCAGCGAGCCGAAGTTTGTCTGCCGCAGTTGCGCCCGATCGGCCAGCGAGAAAGGATACCTGTGTAAACCCAGCTCGTTGCAGTTACCTAAGCAGGCTTCGAAGGCGCCGCGTCCGGAGTCGGTTCCGGCTGCCGCTGTTGTTGCGTCACCGGCGCTTGTCCTGGCTTCGTCTCACGGGCATACGGCGCCTGCACCGGCAGAGCTGGCCGTATCGCTGGGGAAAAAACAGATCAAGAAACTGAAGAAACTGACGAAGAAGAAAAATAAACGGCTGAAGAAAGCAGCCAAGGCCGTCAAGCGTTACGAGAAGGCGCTGGCCAAGGCCAAGCGCGCCGTGAAGCTGGCGTAGCCACGCCCGGATAGACGTCAGACACACGCCCGGACAGTCGGTGTGATTGGGTTAAAAAAAAGGCCTCCACAGATGGAGGCCTTTTTTACAGGCAACTTACGACTCTTTGATCAGTACCGCAGTCATCAGACAGGTGATCACAGAAACGATGATGCCAGATACGATTAACCAAGGAAGCATATCCATAGTTGGTTATCCATCTGTTAGCAATGAGAGTCGGTATTGAATAACTTTTACATTATGCTAGCAATGGGACAGTTATAAGATGAAATAGCTGTTAACACTTGGATACAATATATCGGATTTTGGAATATATTCCCTTACAAATCAGTACAAAAAAGCACCCGCCTGGGTGCTTTTTGAGACAAAATGTTATGTTGTACATTTGTTAGCTTTTGGCGGGTAATGCCAGTGTCAGGGCCTGACGGGATAAGTCCGCGGCACCCTGGCTGTCATTGAGTTTTTCCAGCACTTCGACCAGGTGGCCGTAATCTTCCACATTCGGGCGCAGCTCAATGGCTTTCTCGAAATGGGCTTTGGCTTCTTCCCACTTGCCTTCACGCATCAGCAGCTGACCCAGCGCACTGTGGGTGCTCGGGTTGCTGCTGTCATAGCGCAGCAGATCCTGCAGGCGGACAATTGCCGGGTGGTAATCGGCCAGGTTCAGTGCCGGCACCAGCTCGATCAGATCGTCGTCGTTGCTCTTTTTCAGCGCATCCCGCAGCACGGTATAGGCTTCGCTGTCGGCGCTGTGGCTGCTCATCAGTTTGACGAAGCAGGCGATCAGCTCCGGACGTTGCTTGTCCTTGCGGCTCAGGCTGTTCCAGTGCCCCATCAGGCCATCGCTGCCGTGTTGCTGGGTGATATGGCTCATCACGCCGCACTCGGCTTTGATCCGCAGTTGGTCTGCTTCAGCCTCGTCGACCAGCCCCTGTTTTTCCAGGTGCGGCAGCAGGGCCAGCAGTGGTTTCCAGTCTTCCAGCTTGAGGTAGCAAGCTTTCAGCAAGTTCAGTACCACCGGGTTGCGGCTGTGCTCATGGCGAAGATCCTGCAAGGTGGCGACCGCTTGCTCGTACTGCTCCTGACGGCATAGCAGCTTGGCGCGGGTCAGGGCCAGGGCCAGGCTCTGGCTGTCCACTTCCGCGGCCAGGCGCAGGTATTCGTCACGCTGGCTGGTATCGCCCTGGCTCTGGGCGGCTTCGGCCGCTGCCAGATAGTTCAGCAGCGGGGCATCACTGTATTTCGCTGCTTTGACGACCAGTTTCTCAGCATGTTTCCAGTCCCCTTCGATCACCTTCACCAGCCCATCGGCGGTCTGGCGGCGGGCGTTACGGGTTTTTCGGCCGCTCAGCCAGCCGCGGGTGCTGCTGCTCAGCGACAGCAGGCGTTTGAGCAGGGTTTCCAGCAGGAAAAACAGTCCGAACAGCACAATTACCAGCAGGATCAGGGTTGTGATGCTCATCTCCAGGGTCTGGTTAGCGACGGAAATCAGCACGTAGCCTTGGTTGCCGGCCAGCATCGGTCCGGCGACAATCCCGGCGATCAGGGCCGCCACCAGGAGTAACAGTTTGATCATGCCGGATTCTCCTCAGTGCTCAGGGGTTTCACTTGCTGGCGCACACGCTCACCGATGGCTTGGGTCAGCAGCGGCTGTGATTTCAGCTGGTTCGGGTAGCTGACTTCCACCGTTTCCTGGGCCAGAGCCTGGAGCGTGTTGACGAAGCTCTGGGCTGCTGGATCTTCCATATCGTAGAACTGCTCAGCCCAGTCTTTGGCCATCAGCAGCGATTTGCGGTACAGATCGCCCTGCTCGCGGTACACGGCCTTGATGGCGGTTTCCAGCTTGGACTTGATGTTTTCCTGCAGGTAGAAGTCCTGCTTCGGTGACAGCAGCGGGATCACGCTGCCGTCCCGGGTGCGGTACGTCACGAAGTGTTCGCTGAAGTTTTTCAGCGAGGTCATCAGGTTGGTTTTCCAGTCATCGACTGAGGTCGAGACGGTCGCGGACTCTTCCGGAACCACGTCAGCCATCACGGCATTGGCCAGCGGCAGTGCCGGTACGGCTTCCTGCAGGCTGGTCAGGCGCAGCACCAGGCCGTCGCGGTCGATGCGGGCCACGGCTTTCAGCGACGTGATATCGCTGTGCATGGCTTCACGGATCGGGGTCAGGCTCGGGTCGTTCAGCTCGGCAATCCGGTGATCGGCCGATTCGAGCAAAATGGTCGCGCTGGCGGTGTCATGCTCCAGCCAGAGTTTGCGCCCGGCCATTTTCACCAGGTAATCGGCTTCGGCCAGCAGCCAGTCGTTCGGACGGCGGCCTTTCATTTCCGACAGCGCCATCTGCAGGCTGGTGATCGATTTGTTTTGCTGCGACAGCGAGACATCGGTGCGCTGCAAGCTGGTTTCGACTTTATTCAGGGTCGCTTGCTGGCTGGATGAAATGTTGTCTTTCAGCTCGCTCTTCATATTGGCCAGCTGGAGCTCCAGGGCGGCCATTTTGGCGTTCTGGGTCAGGGTTTGCTGGTGGCCGTGGTAATACAGGCCGGCACCGAGGGCAATCACCAGCGCAATGGCGATGGCGCCCATTTTGTTGCCGCCCTTGGGCTCGGCAGGCTGGGCCGGGGGTGGGGTCTTCGCCTGAGCTGCCTTGTCCTTGGTGGCTCCGGTGTCAGGTGCTTGGGTTGGGGCACTTGCTTGACCTGGTTTGTCCGTTGTTTTTCCCGCTGCCGACTGGTTGCGATCTGCAGGGGTTTCATTATTGGTTTTTTTATCAGTCATCCGATTTATCCCATCGTGCCTATCTTGCTTAGGGTTGTAAAAAGCTGGCGATTCGCCGCGCTTCCCACTGTGGAAACAGTGCTGAAACCAAGCGCAGCGGCTTGATCAGCAATGCGTTGGCTTGGTACGAAAAGGTGTCGCTGCAGAAACCAAGCTTTGTCGTGCTCTGGAACCAAACGATACAGATATGCCAGTTGCTCACTACTGGTGATTACTATGGTCGAAACCTGTTGCGCCTGCCATGTCTGGCACAGGGCTGTGCCGTCCAGGGGCAGCAGGCGGCGTTGGTAGGTTTCGCAGTAATGCACCTCAGCCCCGCGCTGTTGCAGGGTTTGGGCAATCAGTTCGCGGCCGCCGTTACCGCGCAAGATCAGGACGCGGCGGCCGTGGACCTGCGTCAGGGCAGGGAGGGCCAGCAATCCTTCGCTGTCGTTGCGGGTCTCGGGGCTGTGGGCCTTCTGGCCGCTGCAGGCCGCGAGACGGGCAGCCGTTTTGTCTCCAACAGCCATATAATGCACGTTTTTTGGCCAGCTGGCACCTTGCGAGCGCAAGTAATTGTGCGCCAGATCCACTGCATGCGCACTGACGGCAATCAGAATATCGCCAGATTGCAGGTGATCGAGCCGGGATTGGAGCGTGGGCAACTCATCGCCCGGGCCAATCTCGAGCAGGGGTTGGGCAATCGCGTTGATCCCCGCCGCGTTGAGCTGTTGGGCTAATGCGTCGCCCTCCGGTGCCGGGCGGGTGATCAGGATTGTCATCAGGCGTCGCCGTACAGTTTTTCCAGAATTTCTTTGGCGCCTTGGGCGAGCAGCTGGTCTGCCAGCTCGGTGCCCAGAGCTTCGGCATCGGCGATTGGGCCGCGAATTTCACCCCGGACAATTTTGCTACCGTCCGGCTCGCCGACCAGGGCGCGCAGCCAGATTTGATCGCCTTCCAGTTCTGAATAGCTGCCGATTGGCACCTGACAGCCGCCTTGCAGACGGTTGTTCATCGCCCGCTCACACAACACGCGGGTGGCGGTTTGCGGGTGGTTGAGGGCTTCGAGCAGCGTGCGTACCCGGGTATCGTCCAGGCGGCATTCAATGCCGACTGCGCCCTGGCCGACAGCCGGCAGGCTGACTTCCGGCGCAATTGCACCGCGGATGCGGTCGTGCATTTTCAGGCGCATCAGGCCGGCGCAGGCCAGGATGATTGCGTCGTATTCGCCGTCATCGAGCTTTTTCAGGCGGGTGTTGACGTTGCCGCGCAGATCTTTGACTACCAGATCCGGGCGCTGGGCGCGCAGCTGACACTGGCGGCGCAGGCTGGACGTGCCGACCACCGCACCGGCCGGGAGTTCGGCAATGCTGGCGTAGTGGTTGGAGACGAAGGCGTCCCGCGGATCTTCCCGCTCGCAAATGGTGACCAGGCCCAGGCCTTCAGGGAACTCGACCGGGACATCTTTCATCGAGTGAACCGCGATATCGGCGCGTCCTTCGAGCATCGCCACTTCCAGCTCTTTGACGAACAAACCTTTTCCCCCGACCTTGGCCAGCGGCGTATCCAGAATGACGTCGCCCTTGGTCACCATCGGCACCAGCTCGACGTTCAGGCCCGGGTGCGCCTGCTCCAGGGCATCCTTTACAAATTCAGCTTGCCACATTGCCAGCGGGCTTTTGCGGGTGGCAATCCGGATCGGTTTATCGCTCATAGAATCAGATCCATATCATCACTTACTTGGGTAATCCGGTAATCGTATCACTCCTTGAAAGTGATGGTAATTCGTATCTGTAGCTCAGTGCGGTGAAGCAGTATTGTCTTGCCATTTGCTGCAATTAGTGTGATATTTGTCACATAACCTCGAGGCGTCGAATGCATGACCCTGCCGTCACTGGCGGTTGAGTGAGTTTGTACTAACTTGAGGGTGAGTTAGGACTAAGGATGGGCCTGGCCAGGCATTTTATCAGTCGGCATACCATTCATAAGCTGTCATAATCTGACACTATCTTTACGGTCAAAGCAAAAACTGTTAGATTGATCACGTTTTTGCTCCGGTGTGGCCCTCGTGCTGCATGTCGAATGACCAGATTTGGGCCGCTCTCAAGCTGGCAGCTCTTGGAAGAGTAATTTGCACAATTTTATCGAGACGCTAAAACGCAGACTGGATCAGCTCAACCAGCTCCGGCTGGACCGAGCTCGTGCGGCCATGACGGCCCCGTCCGAGCAGGTCTTTAATTTGCTGACCGTGCTGCTGCATTACAATCACCCGGCAGTGCCTGGCTATGTGGCGCAGGCAGTACCGGCCGGGATTGCTGACTTTACTGTGACTGACGCGCAGCAGCAGTTTATTGATGATTGTGGCCTGACCCATCACACCACGATTTCTTCCCCGATCCTGTCCCCGGCCGAGACGCCAATCCTGGGCCTGTATGCCATGGGCAGCACCGCTTCCCTGGGCCAGAGCCTGACCAGCGATCTCGACATCTGGGTTTGTATCCGCCCCGACTTGTCTGCCGAGGCGCGCGCCGCTCTGGAAAGCAAATGCGGCCTGGTGTCCGAATGGGCGATGGCCCAGGGCGTCGAAGCCAACTTTTTCCTGATCGATCAAAATCGTTTCCGCGACAATTTCTCCGAAGCCATGACCGGCGAGAACTGTGGTTCCAGCCAGCACTTGCTGTTGCTCGATGAGTTTTACCGCTCGGCGGTGCAGCTCGCCGGCCAGCGCCTGCTGTGGTATATGGTGCCACCGGAAATGGAGGAGTGTTACGACGATTATCTCCATTACCTCGAAAGTAACGGGTATATCCGTCGTGATGAGTGGATCGATTTTGGCGGCCTGAGCCGGATCCCGGCCGAGGAGTACTTCGGCTCCAGTCTGTGGCAGCTGTATAAAAGTATCGACTCGCCGTATAAATCGGTGCTCAAAGCTATTTTGCTCGAAGCCTACTCCTGGGAGTATCCACACACCCAACTGCTCAGTTTGGATGCCAAGCGGCGCTTCTTCGCCGAAGATCGCACCGAATACTGTATGGATGCGTATTTCCTGATGCTGGAGAAGGTGACCCGCTATCTGGAGCGGATTGATGACCATCGCCGCCTGGATCTGGTGCGGCGCTGCTTCTATCTCAAGACTCATGAGAAACTGACCCGTGAGCCGTCGCTGGGTTCGGTGGCCTGGCGCCGTGACGTGCTCGAAGAGCTGACCGGAGCCTGGCAGTGGCCGCAAGCGGTGCTGTTGGAGCTGGACAACCGCCGGAACTGGAAGGTGGAGCAGGTCAAGCGGGCGCATAATGAGCTGCTCGATGCGCTGATGCTAAGCTACCGGAATCTGATCCGCTTTGCCCGGCGCAACAACATCACCTCGGCGATCAGCCCGGAAGATATCAGTATCCTGGCCCGCAAACTGTATGCGGCGTTTGAGGTGCTGCCGGGCAAAGTGACGTTGCTTAATCCGCAGATTTCACCGGACCTGCATGAGCCGGACCTGACGCTGATCCAGGTCCCGGCCGGGCGGACCAATGCTGCGGGCTGGTATTTGTACAAGCACTCGCTCGACCCGTATGCGATCCTCGGCCAGCCGTCGCTGGAGCATAACCGCTACCTGAGTAAGCTGGTGGCGTGGGCCTATTTCAACGGCCTGCTGACCGAATCGACCTGCCTGCATACCGTGGTGCGGGATGCGGCGATGGATCTCGACAAGCTGTATCAGCTGGTCAGTGATATTCGCAACACCTTCCCGATCCGCCGGCCGCAGCCGGGTCTGCAGGCGTTGTCGAGCCCGTGTGAGATCCGCCAGCTTGGCCTGTTTATCAACCTGGAGAATGACCCGACCACGGCGCTGAAAAACCGCGCGGTGAAGTTCGATTTCAAAAACACGGACATCTTCAGCTACGGCGCGGAGCAACTGTGCCTGGTCGGCAGTGTTGACCTGGTGTACCGCAACTCCTGGAACGAAGTGAGGACCCTCAACTTCAGCGGCGAGAGTGCGATGCTCGATGCGCTCAAGACGGTGCTGGGCAAGATGCACCAGGATGCGATCCCGCCCGAATCGGTGGATGTGTTCTGTTACAGCAAGCACATGCGCGGCCTGATCCGCAATCTGGTCTACCAGCTGGTGGCCGAATGTATCGAGTTGCGCCTGAAACCGGTCGAGCAGGAGAAACGCCGCCGCTTCAAAGCGATCCGCATTGGCGAGCAGACCCACGGCCTGTTTTTCGAACGCCGCGGGGTATCGGTCCAGATGCTGGAGAACTCAGTTGATTTCTACAGCTGTATCTCGACCAACAAGCTGTTTGGTTCGGCCAACCTGGTGATGGGCAAAACCGATGAGCCGCATCCGCCGGAAATTGTCGACTCCTACGCCAGTGAGGGACTGATCCAGTTCTTCTTCGAGGACTGCGACAGCGGCTACAACATCTATATTCTCGATGAAGCGAACCGGGTGGAAGTGTACCGCCAGTGCTGCGGCGATAAGAACGAGATGGTGCACGGGGTGAACCGGTTCTACACCTCGGCTCAGGATCGTTTCAGCTACAGTGCCAACTTTATTAACTTTAACCTGCCGCAGTTCTACGACATCGTCCATAGCGATGGCGGTGAGCCGCAGGTGATCCCGTTCAAGGGCGGTCAGCAGATCCCGCGGCGTCCGGCAGAGTCCGCGGCGCCGGAGATGATGGTGATGCCGGCATCGTCCCGCCAGCTGGGCTGAAGCGGCTCGAAAACAACAAAGCGAGAGCATGGCTCTCGCTTTTTGTATCTCTGTTGCCCGGGTTCGGGGTTTACCAGTTGACCGGCTCTTCGGCGTGCAGGGAGCATTCCTGCTTCACCAGCGCAATCAGCTCATTGCCGCTGCGGGTACAGCGCCACTCGCCGTCCTTGTATTTGAAGTGGTAGCCGCCGGATTTGGAGGCCAGCCAGATTTCATGCAGCGGCTCCTGGCGGTTGATTACGATCTGGCTGCGGTTTTCAAATTCCAGCGTCAGTACGTTGCCTGTTGTCTCATATTCGATGTCGGCACCAGACTGATCGATGCCTTCTTCGATGTGCATCAGCACTTCATCGGCCAGCTTATGAAATTCTGTATCGTTCATCCCATTGCGTCCTATTGCTTTTCCGAGTGTTGGTGCGATTATAGAGGGCATTGAAATGATAATCACTGGCTTTGAAACATGCGTAAAGGTTTATTGGCAATTTTGGTTCTGGGGATCCTAGCACTGACCGGCTGCGGCCAGAGTGGCCCGTTATATATGCCGGATGATTCTGAGCAGCAGCAACAACAACCGTAAACACAGCGAGCAGACAGGGAAGAGACAACATTGGATTACTTTAATTACCAGCAAGACGGCCAGCTATGGGCCGAAGACGTCGCACTGAGTGAACTGGCTGAGCGCTATGGCACGCCCCTTTATGTCTATTCGCGTGCGACGCTGGAGCGCCACTGGCGGGCATTTGATCAGGCCGTGGCGGATCATCCACACCTGATTTGCTATGCGGTGAAGGCGAACTCGAATATCGGGGTGCTGAATGTTCTGGCCCGGTTGGGCTCCGGGTTTGACATCGTCTCCCAGGGCGAGCTGGAGCGGGTGATTGCCGCCGGCGGCGATCCGGCCAAGGTGGTGTTCTCCGGCGTCGGCAAAACCGCGGCGGAAATGAAGCGCGCGCTGGAACTGGGCATTAAGTGCTTCAATGTCGAATCTGAGCCGGAGCTGATCCGCCTCAATGACGTGGCGGGTGAACTGGGTAAAGTGGCCCCGGTTTCGCTACGGATCAACCCGGACGTCGATGCGCAGACCCACCCGTATATCTCCACCGGCCTGCGGGATAACAAGTTCGGGATTGCCTTCGATCGTGCGCCGGAAGTCTACCGCCTGGCCCACAGCCTGCCGCACTTGGAAGTGGTCGGGATGGACTGCCATATCGGCTCTCAGTTGACGGCACTGGATCCCTTCATCGATGCCACCGATCGCTTGCTGGCGCTGATTGATACCCTGAAATCCGAAGGGATTGAGATCACCCATCTCGATGTCGGCGGCGGTCTGGGCGTTACTTACAGCAGCGAGCAACCACCGGAGCCGGCAGCCTATGCCTCGGCCCTGCTGGCACGTCTGGTCGATCACCCGCAACTGGAGTTGATTTTTGAGCCGGGCCGGGCGATTGCCGCCAATGCCGGGGTGATGCTGACCCGGGTGGAATACCTCAAGCACACCGAGCATAAGAACTTTGCCATTGTTGATGCAGCGATGAACGATCTGATCCGCCCGACCCTGTACCAGGCCTGGCAGGACATTATTCCGGTCAGTCCGCGCGAAGGGGCGGCAACGACGTATGATTTTGTCGGTCCGATCTGCGAGACCGGGGATTTTATCGGCAAAGATCGCGCCCTGTGCCTGGCGGAAGGTGACTTGTTGGCGGTGCGCTCGGCTGGCGCGTACGGATTTGTGATGTCGTCGAACTACAATACCCGAACTCGTGCAGCCGAGGTCATGGTCGATGGCGATCAGACCCATCTGGTGCGCGAACGTGAAACCTTGGCGCAATTGTGGCAGTCTGAGCATATCTTACCGAAATAACGAGACAGGACTTCATGCAGATTAACTTTTCCAAAATGCATGGTTTAGGCAACGACTTCATGGTGGTCGATTGTGTGACCCAGAATGTGTTCTTCTCGCCTGATGCCATTCGCCGCCTGGCCGACCGCCATCGCGGCATCGGCTTTGACCAGCTGCTGGTGGTGGAGCCGCCTTACGATCCGGAAACGGATTTCCACTACCGGATCTTCAATGCCGACGGCAGTGAAGTAGAGCAGTGCGGCAACGGCGCGCGCTGCTTTGCCCGCTTTGTCTGGATGAAAGGGCTGACCAACAAATACCATATCTCCGTCAGTACCAAAGGCGGCAAGATGATGCTCAAGCTGGAGAATGACAACCAGGTCACGGTCAATATGGGCGTCCCGGCTTTTGAGCCGGCGAAGATCCCGTTTCGTGCCAAGCAGGCAGAGAAAACCTATATTTTGCGGGTTGGCGAGCAAACTGTCTTCTGCGGGGCGGTCAGTATGGGCAATCCCCATTGTGTGACCATGGTCGAGGATGTGGCGACTGCGGACGTCGATACCTTGGGGCCTTTGCTAGAATCCCACGAACGTTTTCCCGAGCGGGTGAATGCCGGCTTTATGCAGGTCGTCAACCGCAACGAAGTGAAACTTCGGGTGTACGAACGTGGGGCAGGGGAAACCCAGGCCTGCGGCAGCGGTGCCTGTGCGGCGGTGGCGATTGGCCGTCAGCAAGGGCTGTTAGATGAAAACGTCAAAGTCAGCCTGCCGGGCGGCGATTTACATATTCGCTGGCCGGGTCCGGGCAAACCGTTGTACATGACTGGCCCTGTTGCCCATGTGTTTGATGGACAAATAGTATTATGACCGATGTATCCCAACTGGGCGAGCTGCCGATTGCGGCAGACGCCCTGTTGACCGATCAGGAGGTTGCGGCGTATTTGCGTGACAATCCTGATTTTTTTGATCGCCAGCCGGATGTGCTGAACGGACTGCAAGTCAACCACCCGGAGCGGGGTGCCGTGTCCCTGGTGGAAATCCAGCTGACCCGGTTGCGTCATCAGGTCCGGGACCTGGAAAGCGAAATCCGCGGCCTGGTGGCTGCCGCCGGTAAAAACAGCGAGTTGTTTGAGATTTTTGCCCGGGCGCAGCATCAATTGTTTCAGACCCACAATATTTATCAGGCGCTGGTGATCTTGGAATCGCTGGCGGAAAAGTTGAACCTGGAAGTCAGCCTCAAACTGTTCGACAGTTTTGACGACACCCTGTTTTTAGAGCGCAAAGCCTTCGAACCGTTCCGGATTGCGCATCTGTCACAACGTTCGGTGTACCTGGGTCGCCTGCGCAAGCCGGAGAACGAGTTGCTGTTTGACCAGCCGCCGCACCTGGGATCGTTTGTGGTCCTGCCGTTGGGGCTGGAGCAGCCGATCGGGGTGCTGAGTTTTGCCAGCCCGGACGGCGGTCATTTCCAGCCGTCGATGGACACCCTGTTCGTCGAGCAGCTGGCGCTGGTGCTGACCCGGTTGATCTATCACTGGGAATACACCCGTGAGGTGATTGATTGAGCCTGCCTGCCGGACTGGAAAAGCCGCTGCTGCGCTTTTATGAATACCTGCGCAGCGAGCGCGAGCTGAGTCTGCACACCCAGCATAATTACAAGCGCCAGCTCACCACGATGGCCGAACAGTTGGTGGATCTGGGCGTCACCGACTGGCAGACCGTCGATGCGGCCTGGGTGCGTCAGCTGGCCAGCAAGGGGATGCGCGATGGTCTCAAGGCCAGCAGCTTGTCGATGCGCCTGTCGGCGCTGCGCAGTTTTCTCGATTACCTGGTTCACCAGGGCGATCTGAAGGCCAACCCCGCCAAGGGGGTGTCGGCACCGCGCAAAGCCCGGCCGCTGCCGAAAAACCTCGATGTCGACGAGATGGATCAGCTGCTGGATGTCAACGAGGATGATCCGTTGTCGATCCGTGATCGGGCGATGATGGAGCTGATGTACGGCGCTGGTCTGCGTTTGTCGGAGCTGGTGAATCTTGACGTGCGGGATATCAGCCTCAGCAAGGGCGATATCCGGGTGATTGGTAAAGGTGACAAAGAGCGGGTGGTGCCGTTTGCCGGACTGGCCCGGGATTGGGTCGGACACTGGCTCAAGGTGCGCGGCCAGCTGGCAGCCGGGGATGAGCCGGGGCTGTTTGTCTCTAAGCTGGGGCAGCGGATTTCGACCCGTAATGTCCAGAAGCGAATGGCCGAGTGGGGTCAGAAGCAGGCCGTGTCGAGCCATATCAATCCGCACAAACTGCGTCACAGTTTTGCTACCCATATGCTCGAGTCCAGCGGGGATTTGCGGGCGGTGCAGGAGCTGCTCGGGCACGCCAACCTGTCGACCACCCAGATCTATACCCACCTCGACTTTCAGCATCTGGCCCAGGTATATGATGAGGCGCATCCGCGAGCCAAGCGGAGCAAACGCTAGTCGTTCGTGGGTCGCATTGTTTGATTCTTTTTTGCAGAGGCAGCCATGCAGTTTTATCGTCGCTTCCAGCCTCCCAAGGCGCTGACGTTTGATCTCGATGATACCTTGTACGATAACCGGCCGGTGATCCGGCGGGCGGAGCAGGCCATGTATGATTGGCTGGCGGACGTCCACCCGATCAGCGACGCGCTGACCCGCAAAGACTGGCTGCGGCTCAAGTTCAGGCTGGCCGAGCACAACCCGCTGCTGCGCCACGATGTGACGCAATGGCGCTATGAGTTGCTGAAAATCGGCCTGATGCAGTTGGGCTATGCCCAGACGCTTGCGGAGCAGGCGGCCCAAGCAGGGGTCCGGCATGTGCTGGTCGTTCGCAATCAGGTCGAGGTGCCGGCGGAAACTCACCGGGTGCTCCGTGAGCTGGGCAAGCGGGTGCCGATGCTGGCGATCACCAATGGCAATGTGGATGCGGAAAAAATCGGTCTCAGCCAGTATTTTGACCGGGTCCTGGTGGCCGGCCGGGATGGTTTGGCCAAGCCGGAGCCGGATCTGTTTGCCCAAGCGGTGGCTCTATTGGGAGTCACGCCCGGTGAGATTTTGCATGTCGGCGACCATTTGGTCAGTGATGTTGGCGGGGCGAAACTGCACGGGATGCAAGCGTGCTGGCTCAATGATCAGCAGCGTCAGCTGAGCCGGGAGCCGAAAGCCAAATGGCTGCCGGATGTCGAAATCCACTCCCTGTCCCAGCTGCTGGATTTGATCTGAGCGATTGGGCGAGCCGCCTCAGTCACCGATGAACATTCAAAAACGAAAAGGCGATCTGCGGATCGCTTTTTTGCCATCTGGCCTCGGGCAGGTCGTTTATTCCAGCAGGCTTTGTTTCGGAGCCCGGCGAAACAGCTGGTCGAGGGAAACCTCCCCGGCGCCCCAGAACAGATTCACCAGCAGCATCATGCCCCACAGCTGGTGATCAAAAAAACCGCGCTCCCACAGCAGCGGGTAGGACACTACTGCGATGGCGTTAAACGCAAACAGCGCCAGCGCGGCCGGACGGGTCAGCAGGCCCAGTGCCAGAAAAGCCGGGAGGATCAGCTCGGCCCCGGTGCCGAGGTAGGCCGCCCACTTCCACGGCAGCAGCGGGACCTGATATTCAAATTCAAACAGGTAGAGCGTGCTGTCCCAGCTGGCATATTTGATCAGGCCGGCGTTGAAGAACACCCAGGCGACCCACAGCCGGGTGAACAGCAATAGCAAGGGGATGAGCGGTTCGGTTGCCCGCTCCGCCAGGCGATCAATCTGCTGGACAATATTCTTCATAAAGTATCTCCCTGTGGCAGAACCTGAACATCGGAAAAAATTTGTTGCCGGGCCAACTCGCCCAGTTCGGCCAGCATGGCCTCGGATGCCCGGCCCAGCGTTTCGCCGCGCTGGCTGAGGCGGATCAGGGCGGTGCCGGCCCGGTTAGTCCGGATCACGGCGATGTGATCCTGGCGATGCTGGATCACCACCGATTCAGCCTGATCCAGGTCGATGGTCTCGATCTGGTTACGGGTGATCATCTGCCACAGCGTGGCGACCGGGGCGTCGGCATCCAGGCAGCGGGTGGCCTCGGGTACGGTGAGTTGTAGCCGGGAGAAATCGTCCGCATGGCCGGTGGCGAGTTGTTGCAGTTTGGCAAACGGAAATGCGTGATGTGAAGCCGGGGCGTGACCGGCGCGGTCAACCCGCCATTCCAGGCGGGCCAGCGCCGCCAGATAGGGGGCGGCGTCGGTTAACTCCGGATATTCGGCAATGGTGTCTGCGAGTCCGTCACCATAGTGGCTGACATTGCCGTGCTGCAACGGCTGGCGCAGCACATGCTGGCGGGCCAGCTGGGCAAAGCAAGTCTCACCGATGACGGCTTTGACGGCTGGGTAGACCACCTCCAGTACCTCGGACAGGCTGAGAATAAAGTGATTGCGGTAGATCTGGAGCCGCTGATCAGCGCTCAGGGAACCGTCTTCTACCTGCGCAGCCACCGGGCTGGGGTGGTAGTGCAGGGCGGCGGCAAAGTCCTGCTGCAACTGCTGGAGATCAGGGGGTGACGAAGCGGCCATACGGGGCCTCCTGGCGCAGAATTTCTCGGGCTTTGTCGGCTTCTGCCAGCAGCACCGGCAGTGCGGGAATGTCCTGGTCCCATTCGATCAGGGTCGGCACGGGGCCGTGCTGGCGGAGCCAGTCGCGATAAAGTTGCCAGACCGGCTCGCTGACCGGCTTGCTGTGGGTGTCGATCCAGATCTCCCCGGCCTCAAGCTGCTTGACGGTGAAGCCGGCCAGGTGAATTTCTTTCACCGCAGCGGCGTCCAGCGCGGCCAGATAGGTCTGGCAGTCAAAGTTGTGGTTAAACCCGCTGACATAGATGTTGTTGAGATCGAGCAGCAGCCCGCAGCCGCTGCGCTGCTGCACCTGGTGGAGAAATTCCCACTCGGGCATCTCGGCATGAGTAAACTGCAGGTAGCTCGACGGGTTCTCGATCAGGATTTGGCGGCCGAGGGCATCCTGGACCTGCCCAACCTTGTCGCAAAAATGGCGCAAGGCTGGTTCGGTATACGGCAGCGGCAGCAAGTCATTGAAAAATTGTCCGTTGATGGAACTCCAGCTGAGGTGGTCGGACACCGCCATCGGGTTGATTTCATCCACCAATTGTTTGAGTTGGCTCAGGTGCGCCCGATCCAGCGGGTCGGCGGAGCCGAGGGACAGGCCGATGCCGTGGCAGCTGATCGGGTAGTGCTCGGCGATTTGCCGCAGCTGCTGTCGGGCGGGAGAGGTCGGGTTGAAGTAATTCTCGCTGTGGATCTCCAGCCAGCCGATCGCCGGTTGCTGATCGGAGATCTCGGTCAGGTGGGGGGCCCGCAGACCTACCCCCACCAGTTGTGTGTCAGCCAGGCGCATTAGCTGGATTTCGGTGTTGTTGAGCCCCCGGCCAGGCGATCACACAGGCCCTTTGGCACCATGATAAACGCATCTTTCGCCCCATCTACTTTGGAGGTGCCGGCGCAGGAGCTGGTCTTGGTGGCGCAGTCATTCTTCCCGGCCTTGGCCACCCCAAAGCATTTCTCTTTCGCCTCGGCGGCGACGGCGGTGGCCGTGGTGGCCGCGGTCCCTGCCAGGGCAAGCAGGCCGGTCACAGCAGTGGCGAGGGCGAGGTTGGTTGATTTTTTCATGAGATTTCCTCTTCAATACGGATGGTTGCGGTGGCGTCGCGGTGTGGGCGACGCTCGGTGATGGCATGGATGATGCTCTCGTGTGATTAGAAAGGGCCGGGGTGAGGTTTCTTTCACACTTTTTTAACGTGCCGATCGTTTTCGCAACATTTGTCGTTTCAAGCATAGAACAAAAGGGAGCCGGGACAGTGACTTGAAATGGCACCATCGACGTGTGACGGTTCGGGTATTTATCCCCGCAGGGTCGCCGCGAAGTTCGATAAGGCATTCTCAAGTGGAGCTGTTATAATCGTCGCCAGTGTATAAATAACCAGTAGGTAATGATGGACGCTTCACTCCTGTTAGATGGCCTGAATGACAAGCAACGCGAGGCGGTGGCTGCGCCGCTGGGGAATCACCTGGTGCTGGCGGGGGCGGGTAGTGGTAAGACCCGGGTGCTGGTCCATCGGATTGCCTGGTTGTTGCAAATTGAACAGGCGTCACCGTACGGCATGATGTCGGTGACCTTTACCAACAAGGCGGCGGCTGAAATGCGCGGCCGGATCAATGCCCTGATGCAGGGCACCTGCGCCGGGATGTGGAACGGCACCTTCCACGGCCTGTGTCACCGCATGCTGCGCGCCCACTATCTCGATGCCCGCCTGCCGGAAGATTTCAATATCCTCGATTCGGACGATCAGATGCGCCTGCTGCGCCGCCTGATCAAAGCCCAGAATTTAGATGAGAAACAGTGGCCGGCCCGTCAGGCGGCTTGGTATATCAACGGCAAGAAAGATGAAGGGCTGCGCCCGAACCATATCGAAACCTTCAACGATCCGGTGGAGCAGGTCTGGCTGCAGTTGTACCGTGCCTACCAGGAAGCCTGTGATCGGGCCGGGTTGGTCGATTTTGCCGAGTTGCTGCTGCGCTCGTTTGAGTTGCTGCGGGACAACAAGCATATCCGCGAACATTACCAGGCCCGCTTCAAGCACATTCTGGTGGACGAGTTTCAGGATACCAACAACATTCAGTTCGCCTGGCTGCGCCTGATGGCCGGTCCGGACAGCCATGTGATGATCGTCGGCGATGATGACCAGTCGATTTACGGCTGGCGGGGTGCTCAGGTGGAAAATATCCAGCGCTTCTTGCGCGATTTCCACAATGCCTCGACCATTTTCCTCGAGCAGAACTACCGCTCGACCGGCAATATCCTGAATGCGGCCAATGAACTGATTGCCCATAACAATGAGCGGATGGGCAAGCGGTTGTGGACCGAAGGCGCGGAAGGCGAGCTGATCTCCCTGTATTCGGCCTTCAACGAGCTGGATGAAGCCCGCTTTGCCGTCGGCAAGATCAAGGCGTGGCGCGATCAGGGCGGCACGTTAAATGACACCGCGATGCTGTACCGCAGCAACGCCCAGTCGCGGGTACTGGAAGAAGCCCTGATCCAGGAAGGTCTGCCGTACCGGATTTACGGCGGGATGCGTTTCTTCGAGCGTCAGGAAGTCAAAGATGCACTGGCCTACCTACGCCTGATGTCCAACCGCAACGATGACGCCTCGTTTGAGCGGGTGGTGAACACGCCGGCCCGCGGGATCGGCGATCGCACCTTGGACACCATCCGGATGGCGGCGCGCGATCGCGGCGCAACCCTGTGGCAGGCCAGTGTTGCCTTGCTCGATGAGCAGGTGCTGGCCGGCAGGGCTGCGAATGCCCTGCGCCGGTTTATCGAGCTGGTGAATGCGCTGGAAGATGATACCTGCGAGCTGCCGCTGTTCCAGCAGACCGACGAAGTGATCCGCAACTCGGGTCTGCGCGCCATGTACGAGCAGGAAAAAGGCGAGAAGGCCCAAGCGCGGATTGAAAACTTAGAAGAGCTGGTGACGGCGACCCGCCAGTACGAAGTGCCGGAAGAAGCCGAAGATCTGTCACCGCTGGCGGCGTTCTTGTCCCATGCGGCGCTGGAAGCCGGCGAAGGCCAGGCCGATGAGTTTGAAGATGCGGTCCAGCTGATGACCATGCACAGCGCCAAGGGGCTGGAGTTCCCGGTGGTGTTTATGGTCGGGGTGGAAGAAGGCATGTTCCCGAGCGCCCGCACCAGCGAGGAAGTCGGCCGTCTCGAAGAAGAGCGCCGGTTGTGCTACGTCGGCATGACCCGGGCGATGCAGAAACTCTACATCACCTACGCGGAAATGCGTCGGCTGTACGGCAAGGACAACTTCCACAAGCCATCGCGCTTTATTCGCGAGATCCCGTCTGAGTTTGTCGAAGAAGTGCGGATGAAGGCCCAGGTCTCGCGTCCAGCCAGCAGCGGTCGTTTCAGCCAGACCCAGGTGAATGACAACTTCAACCAGACCGGGTTTAACCTCGGCCAGCGGGTAATGCACCCGAAATTCGGCGAAGGGACCATCATCAATTTTGAAGGCAGCGGTGCCCAGAGCCGGGTTCAGGTCGCCTTCAACGGTGAAGGGATCAAGTGGCTGGTGACCCAGTACGCCAAGCTGGAGCCAATGTAAGCCCCAAGCGTCGTTGTGTGACTCCGGCACTGTGTTGACATCCCGCTTCGCCATTGAAAAAGCCCGCAGACGAAAAGTTTGCGGGCTTTTTGTTGGGCCGGAGACGTAGAAGCCGCGTGGCTTACTGGGCCAGCACCTCCCCTTCACGGCGGGGATCGGCGGCCCCGCTCAGGCGTTTGCCGTCAATCCGGATCGCCTGGACCCCGGAGTTGAGATCCTTAATTTGGGTTTTGAAGCCCAGTTGCTCCAGTTTCGGTGCCCACTGCTCGGCGCCGGTGCCTTGCTCAAGCTCAAACGCGCCGAAGCGGTTGTTCATGTTCGGCAGGTTGATTGCCTGTTGCAGATCCAGGTTCCAGTCCAGATGGCCGACCAGAGTTTTGGCGACATAGCCGATGATCTGGCTGCCGCCTGGCGAGCCGATGGCCAGCAGCGGCTGGTTATCTTTCATCACGATGGTTGGGGCCATGGACGAGCGCGGTCGCTTGCCGGGCTCGATCCGGTTGGCGATCGGCTGGCCGTCGTTATGGCTGCGGAACGAGAAATCGGTCAGCTCGTTGTTGAGCAAAAAGCCGCGCACCATCAGCCGCGAGCCGAAGCCGTTTTCGATGGTGGTGGTGATGGAGACCACATTGCGGTCGCGATCGACGATGGCGAAATGGCTGGTGGACGGCAACTCAATGGACTCATCCGTGGCGTAGCGCATGGCGTGGGTCCAGGCAGGCTGGCCCGGTGCCGCGCTGGCCAGCGCTTTATCGCCTTTGAGCAGGGTGGCGCGCTGCTCCAGATAGTCCTGCGCCAGCAAGCCCTGGGTCGGCATCGGCACATAATCGCTGTCGGCCATGTACTGGCCGCGGTCGGCAAATGCCAGTCGCGAGGCATCGCCCAGCAGGCGCCAGCTGTGGACATCGTCCGGCCCCATTTTCTCAAGCGGATAGTGGCTGAGTATGCCGAGGATCTGGCCTAAGGTCAGGGCGCCGGAGCTGGGTGGCCCCATGCCGCAGATCTGGTACTGGCGATACGGGGCGCAGACCGGCTTGCGCTCTTTGACCCGGTAAGTGGCCAGATCCATCACGCTGAGCACGCCCGGGTTGCCTTCGGCATTGCGCACGGTGTTGACAATATCTTTGGCAATGTCGCCGTTGTAAAACGCGCTGGCGCCCTGCTCGGCAATCCGGCGCAGGGTATCGGCATAGGCCGGGTTGGTCAGGGTTTCCCCGGCCTGGAGGGGCTTACCGTCCTCGTGGAAGAAATAGGCTTTAGTGCTGGGCCAGCGCTGCAGGCGTTCGCGGTCCTGATCAATCAGCTGCGCCAGACGCGGGCTGACCGGGAAGCCGTTCTTCGCCAGTTTGATTGCTGGCTGGAACAGGTCCCGCCACGGCAGCTTGCCGAGCTTCTGGTGGGTGTGCCACATCAGCTTGACCGTGCCGGGGGTGCCGACGGATCGGCCGCCGACGACCGCGTCATAGAAGGCCAGCGGCTCGCCGTCTTTATCCTGGAACAGCCGTGGCGTCACGGCCAGCGGCGCGGTTTCCCGGCCGTCAAAGGTGGTTAGATTTTCCTGCTTGGCATCCCAGTAGACCAGAAATGCCCCGCCGCCGATCCCGGACGACTGCGGCTCGGTCAGGCCCAGCACCAGCTGGGTGGCGACCATGGCATCAATGGCATTGCCACCTTTCTTGAGGATCTCTGCCCCGGCCTGGCTGGCATAGGGATTGGCGGTGGCAATCATCCACTCGCTGCCGGTGATCAGTTGCTGCTGGTTCCGGCCGGTACTGGCTTCCGGGGCAACCTGATCCGTGCTCTGTCCGCCACCTGGGGTGCGTTGGGGATCTTTGGCCTGGGCGAGCGGGCTCAGCAGGCTGGCAGCCAGTAGTATAGCCAGGGGGCGTTTGTTCCATTCCATGGCGCGTTCCTCTTGTCCTTGAATATTCATCCAGACTACGAGCAGAACAGGTAACTGTCTAATTCATGAGCATTTTTCTGTGCTCATTATCAAACATTCCACCCGGCTGGGTCGGTGGGCTACAGCGGCAGCAGCCGCACCAGGATGGTCACGCCAATCACCAGAAAGATCAGGCCGCACAGGGCATCGACGTAAGGGGTCCAGCGTCGCACGGTTTGCTGCACCCGCTGACCGGTCAGCAGCCAGGCGAGCAGGGCAAACCACAGGAAGGAGATCAGCCACAGCAGGCTGATGGCGGTGATTTTGCCGGACGTCGACATCCCGGCCGGGATCAGGGTCGACAACAGGCTGAGGAAAAACACCAGCGCCTTGGGGTTGAGGATATTGGTGGCAAAGCCTTTGGCCAGCGCCTGTTTGATGTTGCCGATGGCGGCGACCGGCTCGGGGGCAGCGTCCGTACCCGGGGTGTTGGTCTGGCGCAGTGTCGACCAGGCACCGCGGGCCGCACCGAGGCCGAGCCACAATAGGTAGGCTCCGCCGGCACCCTGCAACAGGGCAAACAGGGTCGGCTGCTCGCGAATCAGCAGGCTGGTGCCGGTCAGGCTGAGAATTGCGTGCAGCAGGATCCCCAGCGACAGGCCGAGCGCGATGCTGACCCCGACCTGGCGGCCGTAGCGTCCGGCATTTTGCACCACCAGGGCAAAATCCGGCCCCGGGCTCATCAGGGCGATAAAATGGACGGTGAGCAGGGTCATTAAGGTGTGGACTTCGTTCATGCTATGTTTCCGCGATTGAGTAACTATCGTCATAGCATGCCCGGGCTCGCCAGCGGGCGCTTGTAAAAAATTCACACCCGCAGCACAAAGCCGTTAGATCCCGGACGGGGCGACGCCGAAGGTTTGCTTGAAGGTGCGGGTAAAGTGGGCCTGATCGTAAAAACCGACGTGGTAGGCGACATCGGTACTGCTGTAGCCAGCCTTGAGCAGGGCCATGGCATGTTCCAGCCGCAGCCGGGCCAGCCAGGCATACGGGGTCATGCCGGTTGCCTTCTTAAACTGGCGCAGCAGTTGCGACGGACTGAGATCGCACAGCCGGGCCAGCGTCTCTAAGCTGATTTTCTGATCCAGGTGGGCCATCAGGTAATCCCGCAACTGATGCAGATCTTTACTGCCCAGGGCGGCGACCGCATTGGGGCGGAGCTGGCCGTAACGGCTGAGCAGGCGGGAGAAGAATTCCAGCGGCATGCTTTCCTTGGCGAGTTGCGGGAAGTGCGGATTGCTGAGCTGGTCGTGCAGCTGGCTCAGTTGGCGAAACAACTGCGGGTCGGTGATCAGGTTGCGCGGAAAATGGATCGGCTGCGGACCGGCCAATTCATACGCCTGGTGATCCAGCCAGTCCGGGGTGATGCTGAACACTTTGACTTTATAGCCGCGCGCATGCGGCTGGCCGTCATGGATTTCATCCGGCGGCATCATCACCATCTGCCCGGCTCCGGCGAGGTGGCGGGCGCCGTGGAAATGATACTCCTGCTCCCCTTCGGTGATCAGCCCGAGGTGGTAATTGAGGTGGTAGTGTCGTTTGAAGGCAAAGCTCTGGTAGTGGGCATCAATCAGATTGATGTCCGCGATGCAGGATTTGCGGTGGTTGACTGTGTTCATCCTGAACCTCGCCCGGGTGATTGTACGCTGACAGCCATTCAGTAGAGCATAAAGCAGCGGGGTGTGCTTGTAAAAAACTGACACCCCGCGGGGAACAAATTGCTCGGCTTAGCTGGTGCGCAGCTGTTTTCTGGCCTGGCGATGGCCTTTGATGCCGTCAAAGCTGAACAGGATCAGCGCCGCCCAGATAAAGGCGAAGGTGTAGCCTTTGTCGAGGCTGAAGCTTTCGCCGTAGACCAGGATCGCCAGCAGGAACATCAGGCTCGGGCCGAGATACTGGAAAAAGCCCAGGGTGGAGAGCTTGAGTTTGGTCGCGGCGCCGGTAAAGCACAGCAGCGGCAGGGTGGTGACGATCCCGGCAGCCATCAGCAGCAGGTTGGTACCGGCCGGATTGGCGGTCCAGTCCGCGGTCGGGCTGTCGGCAAACACCAGCACGTAGACGGCCGCCAGCGGCATCAAGATGCTGGTTTCCATAAAGAGCCCGGTCTGGGCATCTAAGTTAACTTTCTTGCGCACCAGGCCGTATACCCCGAAGCTGCTGGCCAGCGCCAGGGCAATCCACGGCAGCGAGCCGAACTGGATCAGCTGCACCGCCACGCCGCAGGCCGCGAGAGCCACGGCCAGCCATTGCAATGGTCGCAGTCGCTCACCGAGAAACAGCATGCCGAGGAGTACATTGAGCAGAGGATTGATGAAATAGCCGAGGCTGGCATCAAGCATGTAGTTGTGATTCACCGCCCAGATAAAAATCAGCCAGTTGCCGCCAATCAGTACTGAGGAGGCACTCAGCATCAGCAGGGTCTTGCGTTGGCCCAGCACGGTCCGGACCTTGCCCCAGTTTTTCCCCAGCGCAATCAGGCCGGCGAGGAAGAAAAAAGACCAGATCACCCGGTGGCTGAGAATTTCCAGCGGGCTGACCTGTTGCAGGGCTTTGAAATAAATGGGCGCAATGCCCCACATGGTATAGGCAGCCAGGGCCAGGACGACGCCACGCTGCGTCTGTTGTTGTTCGTTCATCGGTACCCAGAATGTTAAGGAAAAGGAGTGGTCGCGTTAAAACGATTTTCTAACTTGTGATGTCCCGGCAGTATAAAACGTGATCCAGAACCATGTCACCCGGAACTTTTTTCGGCAAATGCCGGGCCGGGCAGGGGCAATGATGCCGGGGGATGGCGAAAAACGGGCCGTCGGCCGGGGTGCCGGTGCCGCGACGTTCACATCCATGATCCGAATGGTATAGAATAGCCCGCTCGTTCATCAAAGAGTCCTCTTATGTCATCCAGCAGCGCCGCCGTTTGCCAGCCGGCTTCACTTTCCGCCAGTGCGCAGATCCTCCGGGATGTGTTCGGCTACCAGGCTTTCCGTACCGGACAGCAGGACGTGATTGACGCGGCGTCCGGGGGGCAGGACTGTCTGGTGATCATGCCGACCGGAGGCGGGAAGTCGCTGTGTTACCAGATCCCGGCCCTGATCCGTGACGGGCTGACGCTGGTGATTTCGCCGCTGATCTCGCTGATGAAAGATCAGGTCGACCAGCTCAATGCCAACGGGGTGGCGGCTGCCTGTATCAATTCCACCCTCTCGCGCGAGGCCATCCAGGACACCTTCCGCCAGATGCAGGACGGTGAAATCAAACTGGTGTATGTCTCGCCGGAGCGGGCCCTGAGCCGGGATTTTCTCGAGCGCCTGCCCGAGTTGCCGCTCAGCCTGCTGGCGGTGGATGAAGCGCACTGCATTTCCCAGTGGGGGCATGATTTCCGTCCGGAATATGCGTCGCTGGGGGCACTCAAGCAATATGTCCCGGAGCTGCCGATCATGGCCCTGACGGCGACGGCGGATGAAACCACCCGGCAGGATATTCTTTCCCGGCTGGCCCTGAGCGAGCCGCATGTCTACCTCGGCAGTTTCGACCGGCCCAATATCCGCTATACCCTGCAGGAAAAATACAAGCCGATGTCGCAGCTGACCCGCTATCTGGGGACGATGCGCGGCCAGTGCGGGATTGTGTATTGCAACAGCCGCAAGCGGGTGGAGCAGATCACCGAGAAGTTGTGCGAGAGCGGGATCCGGGCCGCGGCCTATCATGCCGGGATGGCGCACGACGAGCGGTCGCAGGTGCAGGAAAGCTTCCAGCGCGATGATATTCATATCGTGGTGGCGACGGTGGCCTTCGGGATGGGGATCAACAAGCCCAATGTCCGCTTTGTGGTCCATTATGATATTCCGCGTAATATCGAATCGTATTACCAGGAAACCGGCCGTGCCGGGCGCGACGGCCTGCCGGCGGAAGCGGTGATGCTGTACGACCCGTCTGATCTGGCCTGGCTGCGCCGCTGTCTGGATGAAAAGGCCGACGGGGCCCAGAAGCAGGTCGAAGGCCACAAGCTCAACGCCATGGGCGCGTTTGCCGAAGCCCAGACCTGCCGCCGCCAGGTGCTGCTGAATTATTTCGGCGAGTCCCGGGAAGAGCCGTGCGGCAACTGTGATATCTGCCTTGACCCGCCCAAACACTTTGCGGCGCTGGAAGTGGCCCAGAAAGCCCTGTCCTGTGTCTACCGGGTCAATCAGCGTTTCGGCGTCAACCATGTGGTGGACGTGCTGCGCGGGATGCAGAATCAGCGGATCCGCGAGCTCGGCCACGACAAGCTGACGACCTATGGCATCGGTCGCGAGCACAGCCATGAGTTCTGGGTCAGCATCCTGCGCCAGCTGATCCACCGTGGCTACCTGATCCAGAGTATTGTCCACAGCTCGACGCTGCAGCTGACGGAAAAAGCCCGTGCGATCCTGCGCGCGGAAGTGGCGCTGGAGCTGGCGGTGCCGCGGCTTGATATCGCCGCCCGCAGTGCCAAGAACGATAAGCTGGCCAACCGTCATTACGACAAGAAGCTGTTTGCCAAGCTGCGCAAATTGCGCAAGGCGATTGCCGATGAAGAAGACTTGCCGCCGTATGTGGTGTTCAATGATGCCAGCCTGATGGAAATGGCAGAGATGCTGCCGACATCCTCCGGCGAGCTGCTGGCCGTGAATGGCGTCGGCCATCGCAAGCTGGAGAAATACGGTGAGGCCTTTTTGACTCTGATTGAAGAGCACCTGACCGTCGGCGACGGCACCTATTAACGTATCAGTATTAGCGTATCGATAGTTACGAATCGATAGATTCACGCAAGATCACCCATCAACCCAGGAGCCCATATGACCCGTTCGACACCTGACTTTACTTGCCGCGAACTTGACCTTGAGCAGGGGCTGCTGCTGATTGATGGCCCGCAGTTTGATTTTGATGATTTCCCGGGGATTGTCGAGCAATTGCTGCAACAGCTGGATGCAACCGTGATTGAACGCGAGTGTAATGCCGATCTGCACCTCTGGCTGGTGGACTTCGAAGGCTGTCGGTTGATGCTCAAGGGCGAGCACTACAGCGGGGCGCTATGGCTCGAAGGCATGGCTGGCGATGCGGCAGACACCCTGCAATTTCTCGCCACCTGGCTGGGGCGCCGATAGTCCACGGCGGGCTTGAATCGATTACATCGGATGCCGGGCGGATCCGGGGCTAGGCAATCGAAATGGTTAAGGTATAATCGCCCGCCTGGTTGCCGCGGCACAGTGTGCCGACGGTGTTTTGGGTTCCCTCTCCCCCAATGACAAAAAGGTCTCAGTATGACTGCGTCTCAATTTTCTCTCGCGCAACAGCGCAAAGCGCTCCTGTTTCTGGTTGCCTTCCACCTGCTGATCATTGCGTCGAGCAACTATCTGGTCCAGCTGCCGTTTACCGTGTTGGGTTTCCATACCACCTGGGGCGCTTTTTCGTTCCCGTTTATTTTCCTGGCCACCGATCTGACGGTGCGGATTTTCGGCGCCGCGATGGCGCGCAAAATCATCCTGCGGGTGATGGTGCCATCGCTGGCCATTTCCTATGGGCTGTCGGTGCTTTTCTATCAGGGAGAGTATCAGGGTATGGCGCAACTGGGGGAATTTAACCTGTTTGTCGCCCGGATCGCGATTGCCAGCTTCATGGCTTACCTGCTGGGGCAGATCCTTGATGTCTCGGTCTTTAACCGCCTGCGTCAAAGCAAACAGTGGTGGGTGGCCCCGAGCTGCTCGACCCTGTTCGGCAACGCGCTCGATACCGTGGCGTTCTTCGCAATTGCCTTCTACCACAGCCCGGATCCGTTCATGGCCGAGCACTGGGTGGAAATCGCGCTGGTGGATTATGGCTTCAAGCTGATCATCAGTCTGGGCCTGTTTGTGCCGATGTACGGTGTGTTGCTCAATTATCTGATCAAGCGCCTGACCTCCTTAGCGCCACAGTCCGTTCCCCACCGGGAGCTGGTCTAAATTACACTCAAGCCGACGAATGTCGGCTTTTTTATCGATATCCCCCTTGTCTGATGGTCACTGAAAGGAGCATGACATGAAGATCCGCCAGGCCAGTGTGGCAGAAGCTGCCGCAGTGTTGACTCAAATTGAAGAGTTCGCCTATCCGACCGATGAAGCGGGATTGCAGTCCCGGCTCCGGGGCCATACGTCGTTAATCCTGATCGCGGAGGTTGAAGGGCAGCCGGTGGGGATTAAAATTGGTTACGCCCTGTCGGAGACCTGTTTTTACAGCTGGCTGGGCGGGGTGACCGCCGGGGCACGCGGCCATGGGGTGGCGCAGGCCTTGCTGGCCGCTCAGGAAACCTGGATGCGTGAGCAGGGCTATGTTGAAGTGCGGGTGAAGTCCCGCAACCGTTTTTCGGCGATGCTGCGGTTATTGCTCCGCAACGGCTATCAAATCGAACATCTTGAGAAAAAAGACGGGCTGGAAGATTACCGCATTCACTTTGTGAAAGATCTTTCTGTATCAGAAGGTTAGATTTAAATTTGCCTTTGTGGCAGTCGGAGGCCCGGACGGTGTGCGGCGATGAGTGAAATAAATGACAATAATTCTCAATAAAAAGCTTGCATCTCAAATGAGAATGGTTATTATTAACTTGCACTCAGCGAGAGGGAAGGACAAACACTCTCTTGTTTGAAGGCACGACATTGCTCACATTGCTTCCAGTGTACTTCAGCGACGGTTGGGTTTTTAGTGTAGGGCTGAGAACCAATCACCAATTCTGCTGAGCGGCGCATCCGGTTGGACGACCAACCATCAGGAGCGCCGCCTTTTCTTTTTCAGGGACCCGGAAAATTGCATCCGGATCCGCGTTGCCCGCTTACGCCAGCTTGACCAGCTCTTTCACCAGCTTATTGATCCCGCTTGCGGCTTCCGAAATGCTGCCGGCCAGCATATAGGCCGGAGTGGTGAGGATCTTCCGCTGTTGATCCAGCACATAATCATCCACAGGGCAGATCACATGCTCGCCGCCCATCTTGGTAAAGGCGTTGGCGGTGTCCGGATCGTTGCCGATCGTCCCCCGGGCACCTTCACCATAGATCGTCGGGATCAACGTCGGCGCAATGCAGAGATAGGCTGCCGGCTTTTCTTCCCGGGCAAACTCCTGACACACTCGCTTGACCTCGCTGTTGACCTGGCAGTTTGCACCGGCCAGGGCAAAATCAGACAGGTTCTTGGCGACCCCGAACCCGCCTGGCAGCAGCAGGGCATCATAGTCAACGGCTCTGAGGTTGACGATATCATCGATGTTGCCGCGGGCGATCCGGGCCGCTTCGACCAGCACGTTGCGGGTCTCCGGCATCTCTTCCCCGGTGATATGGTTAATCACATGGTGTTGGGAGATATTCGGTGCGAAGCAGTGCCAGCTGGCACCGGCTTGCTCAATGGCGAGGAGCGCCAGGACGGATTCGTGGATTTCTGCACCGTCAAAGACGCCTGAGCCGCTTAAAATAACTGCTATTTTCTTCATGCTGGTCTCCTTTATCATCAATTTTGCCGCTTTCTGCTCTAAGATATGCTTATTTCAGATCGATCTGTTAACTTTTTCCACAATTAATGATCATTTTAGGATCGAGGATCCATTTTATGATGATCTCTTAACGTGATGATTTAAAAGGCTTTGTTTGGAAGTGTATGATTTCATGCCGAATTTGATCCACTCGGCCATTTTAAATACTAACAAAGTTATCCACAGGATGGCGGGGGCGCGTGGACAACAACAGTTAACAGTTGACGGCTGTCGTGGCATTCTAAGGCCCTAACTCTTTCATCCCCCGGATATAAGAATCTCTTTATGGCAACTATTCCAGAAAATCCACTGATCCTGATTGACGGATCCTCGTATCTCTATCGTGCCTATCACGCGGCACCGAACCTCACTAACTCTGACGGTGAGCCGACCGGCGCTGTGTACGGGGTGGTGAACATGTTGCGCAGCCTGTTGCGCCAGTTTTCCACAGAGCATATTGCCGTGGTGTTTGATGCCAAAGGCAAAACTTTCCGTGATGAAATCTACCCGGAATACAAGGCTCACCGACCGCCGATGCCGGATGATTTACGCGGTCAGATTGAGCCGCTGTATGCGATTATCCGGGCCATGGGCTTGCCGCTGATTGCCGTCCCCGGGGTGGAAGCCGATGACGTGATCGGAACCCTGGCGACTCAGGCGTCCAAAGCCAATATGCCGGTGCTGATCAGTACCGGGGATAAAGATATGGCCCAGCTGGTGGACCAGAATGTCACGCTGATCAATACCATGACCGGGGTGGTGATGGACCCGGAAGGGGTGGTGGAAAAATTCGGCATCGGCCCTGAGCTGATCATCGATTACCTGGCGCTGATGGGCGATAAAGTCGATAACATTCCTGGCGTCCCTGGTGTGGGTGAGAAGACGGCGAAGGCGCTGCTGACCGGCGTTGGTGGTCTGGATGCGCTGTATGCCAACCTGGAAGCGATCCCGGCGCTCGGTTTTCGCGGCTCGAAAACCATGCCGCAGAAACTTGCGGATCATAAAGACGCCGCCTATCTCTCTTATGAGCTGGCGACCATCAAGCTGGATGTCGAGCTGGATGTGACGCCGGATGAGCTGCGCAAGGGCGAGCCGGATGCTGACGAGCTGACCCGCCTGTTCGGCAAGTTGCAGTTCCGCCGCTGGCTGGAAGAGATGCTGAGCGGCAGCGATGGCCGAATTGCAGCGGACGAGAAAGTCGCCGCCGCGGTCCCGGAAACCCAGGCAGTGGCACCGGTGATTGATCGCAGCGGCTATGAGACCGTGCTGGATGAAGCCACATTTAACGGCTGGCTGGAGACCCTGAAGTCGGCGGAAGTCGTTGCCTTTGATACCGAAACCGATGGCCTGGATTACATGACGGCCAACCTGATCGGGGTATCGTTCGCGGTGGAAGAAGGCAAGGCGGCCTATGTGCCGGTGGCCCATGACTACCTGGATGCCCCGGCCCAGCTCGATCGCGACTGGGTGCTGGCCCAGCTCAAACCGCTGCTGGAAGATCCGAACCAGGCCAAGGTCGGCCAGAACCTGAAGTTTGATGCCTCGATCCTGGCTCGCTATGACATCGAGATGAAGGGGATCGCCTTTGATACCATGCTGGAATCCTACGTGTTTAACAGCGTGATCGGCCGCCACGATATGGACAGCCTGGCGCTGCGCTACCTCGAGCACAAGACGATCAGCTTTGAAGAGATTGCCGGGAAAGGGAAGAAGCAGCTGACGTTTAACCAGATCGAGCTGGAGCAGGCCGGGCCGTATGCCGCAGAAGATGCCGATATCACCCTGCGTCTGCACAACCTGCTGATCGAGAAAATCAATGCCGACGCCAAGCTCAAATCGGTGTTTGAAACCATTGAAATGCCGCTGGTGCCGGTCCTGTCACGGATGGAGCGTACCGGGGTGCTAATTGACAGCATGAAGCTGAACACCCAGTCGGTTGAAATTGCTGCCCGCCTTGATGAGCTGGAGAAACAGGCATACGAGGTGGCCGGGGAAGAGTTTAACCTCAGCTCGCCGAAGCAGTTGCAGGCGATTTTGTTTGAGAAAATGGGCCTGCCGGTGGTGAAAAAGACTCCGTCCGGAACGCCGTCGACCAATGAGGAAGTGTTGCAAGAGCTGGCGCTGGATTACCCGCTGCCGAAGCTGATCCTCGAATATCGCGGTCTGGCGAAACTGAAATCGACCTACACTGACAAGTTGCCGAAGATGATTAACCCGGCCACCGGACGGGTGCATACTTCGTATCATCAGGCCGTGACGGCCACCGGGCGCCTGTCGTCGAGCGATCCAAACCTGCAAAACATCCCGGTTCGTAACGAAGAGGGCCGCCGGATCCGTCAGGCCTTTACCGCACCGAGCGGCTACAAGATCCTGGCGGTCGACTACTCGCAGATTGAATTGCGGATCATGGCCCATCTGTCGGGCGATCAGGCGCTGCTGGATGCCTTCCGCCACGGCAAGGATATCCACGCAGCCACTGCCGCAGAGATCCTGGGTTTGCCGATCGACTCCGTTACCAGCGAGCAGCGTCGCCGCGCCAAGGCGATTAACTTCGGCCTGATCTACGGCATGAGTGCGTTCGGTCTGGCCAAACAGCTGGATATGGGCCGTAACGAAGCTCAGGAGTATATGAATGTGTACTTCGACCGTTATCCGGGCGTGCTGGAATATATGGAAAGCACCCGAACCACGGCGAGCGAGAAAGGGTATGTGGAAACCCTGTTCGGCCGCCGCCTCTACTTGCCGGATATCAAGTCGCGGAACGGCATGCGCCGCAAGGCCGCCGAGCGTGCTGCAATCAATGCCCCGATGCAGGGCACGGCGGCGGATATCATCAAGCGGGCGATGGTGCTGGTCGATCAGTGGATCCGTGAGCAGCCGGCCGACCGGGTTCGCCTGCTGATGCAAGTACATGACGAACTTGTTTTTGAAGTACAGGAATCTGAGCTGGAAAGTGTCTCCGACAGTATTCGTCAGTTGATGGAATCCGCGGCGGAACTGGCGGTGCCGTTGATCGCAGATGCCGGCCACGGTGACAACTGGGAGCAGGCCCACTAAGGGATGATGCGCCGGGTGAGTACCGAAAATCCTGATAGCTGGCCATAGGCCAGCTATTTTTTTAGGCGAATTAATTGCTGATAAAGTTTCCTGTCATTTAAGTTAGTTACGATATGGTGAAAAAAAACTACAAAAAGGGCTTTTCAAATCTGCGCAATTGATATACAGTTATCGGCGTAGGGTACAGAGGTAAGATGTTCTATCTTTCAGACCTTTTGTTTCACGTTATTGGATTTGGCTGATTCAGCAGCCCTGGTCAATTGGCCGGGGCGTTTTTTATTTCAGCGCCGGAAAAATCCATCCCCACCTGTTTTGACGATCCGTTTGATTTCCCCACCCACGTTTCCGCTGCGCACGGTCATATGCCGTTCCGCTTGATACCGCCGGTATACGTCGATTTTATCACCCATAATTCGAAAGTTGTCGGGAAATAAAGCACCATGTGCTCCCGGGAAGATCCGCTGGAAGATAATGGACTGAGTAAGGGACGAAGCCTCGTGTTGCAGAGCCCTGCCAACTCTGTCGCAGCTTCTTTGAAACAATGTGCAACAAATGTTTAGAGTATTTACTTTAAATATGAGTCCGGATCGGTATAATCATGGTTGCTTCTTGTTCATATTTGTTATTTGCCAGCGGGCTTGAACGCCGGCTGCCAAGCACATCCATGACATGGCCACCTTCTGTTGAGGTGGCTTTTTTTTATCCACTCATTGTCTGTTCCGCTCACCAGAATGTAATAAACTTCCAGCCAAAGGTGACTTACGGCTATCTTAATTTGTGTGATAAAAGAAAGGGCCTTGATGGCATGAACGGGGCAGGGCATGAGTAAGGGTGTTCGGAAAACCGGATCATCGCGGTCGTCGGGTGGTGTCACTGAGTCGGTCGTGGGGGAAAAGAAACGGCGGAGCAGGGCGAAAAACTTGCGCTGGGTGGGGAACTCGACAATCCTTTTGGGACAACAATAAAAACCTTCTATTTCTCTCCGGTTACCCCACCGGTCGGTGGGGTATTTTTCAGACCGGTCGTGGCTCGGGTTATTCCCCGTGTTCCTCGCTGTCGATTGCTTCCATATCCAGCAGTGCCTGCTGGCGTTCCAGCTCCGGGGCGAACCAGTCGTCGAGTTTGCGGCGGACCTGATCGACGCCAATGCCTTTGAGTGATGAGAAGGCTTCAACCTGAACATCACCGCCAAAGGTTTTCACCGTTTCGCGTACTTTCATCAGTTGTTGCTTGCGGGCCCCGCTTTTCAGTTTATCGGCCTTGGTCAGCAGCACCAGCACCGGCAGGCGGCTCTCAATCGCCCACATGATCATCTGCTGATCGAGATCTTTGAGCGGATGGCGGATATCCATCAGCACCACCAGGCCCTCCAGGCACTCACGCTTTTGCAGGTATTCACCCAGCGACTGCTGCCATTTGATCTTCATTTCCAGGGGAACCTGCGCATAGCCGTACCCCGGCAGGTCGATCAGGTTACAACCCGGGATCACTTCAAACATGTTGATTAACTGGGTCCGCCCCGGGGTTTTGGAGGTCCGGGCCAGGCTCTTCTGATCGGTAATTCGGTTCAGGGCACTTGACTTACCTGCATTGGAGCGGCCAGCAAATGCGATCTCAACGCCTGTGTCGTTTGGCAAGTGACGAATAGTCGGTGCACTTGTGATAAAGCCGGTATTTCTATAGTTGAGAGTTTGATTCACTGTTAACTCCGTCAAGTCTTCATGTAGTCGACTGATTACTTTTATGTGAAATGGTGTAAAATGTGCGAAACCGTGCTCGCTATGTGGTCTTATTGTATACCATGTAACTGAGCATTACTTGTGGTACTGGAAGCTCAATAATTATAACGGAATGTCATGAAGAAATTAGCACTGATATTGACTCTTCTTGCCAGTTGCTCAGCCTGGGCCCAGGGAGATGTGGAAGCTGGAAAAGCAAAAGCCGCGACATGTGCCGCTTGTCATGGAGCAGATGGCAACAGCATTATGGCGCAATACCCGAAAATCGCAGGTCAGCATGCTGGCTATCTGGAAAAACAGCTGAAGGATTTTAAGCTGGCGATGAGTACCGGTGGAAAGCAAGGCCGTAACGATCCGGTTATGGGCGGAATGGCGATGCCATTGAGTGAGCAGGATATGGCTGATCTGGCAGCTTACTTCTCTTCGTTGCCTATTTCTGACAATACGACGCCGGAATCTGCGATTGCAATCGGTCAGACCCTGTACCGTGCCGGTGATGCTGAGCGTGGGATTGCGGCTTGTACGGCCTGTCACGGTCCGCGCGGAAATGGCACCAGCCTGTCGGGCTTCCCTAAAATTTCCGGTCAGAATGCTGAGTATGTCAAACTGCAGCTGGAGAAATTCCGTGCCGGCGATCGCAGCAACGACATGAATGCCATGATGCGCGCCGTGGCAGCGAAGCTGACTGATAAAGAAATTGCCGCTCTGTCCCAATACGTTGGTGGCCTACACTAATCCATCCGTTTCCAGTATTCGTGAAATAAGGGCAGCCTCGGCTGCCTTTTTTCATACCTGCCCGGTTTGGCGGGAGGGCGGCGCAAATATGCGCATTTCGTATTCGGATCTGCTATGATACGCGGCTTCATTTTTAAGTCGGATGACGGGCGCGCCGTGTTGTCCGAAGCGTAGGAGAGAGTAAGCCATGCAGACCTGCCCGCTGTGTCATCATCAGTCGGCTGATGTGTTTGTTGAAGATCGGCTTCGTGCTTATTTCCGCTGTCAGGCATGTGCGCTGATCTTTGCGGATCCGGCGGCATTGCTGGCCCCGGAGGACGAAAAGGCGGTCTATGATCAGCATGAGAACAACCCGACCGATCAGGGCTACCGACGCTTTCTCAACCGCCTGGCCGAGCCGCTGAGCGAGCGGTTGGGACCGGCGCCGCTGGATGGGCTGGATTTTGGCTGCGGTCCGGGTCCGACCTTGTCTGTTATGCTGGCAGAAATGGGGCATCGGATGGCGATCTATGACCCGTATTTTGCCGATGAGCCAGCGGTCCTGGAGACAACGTATGATTTTGTCACCTGTACCGAAGCGATTGAACACTTTTATACACCGGCCAGGGAATGGTCGCGGTTACTCAACATGGTCAAGCCCGGCGGATGGCTGGGGCTGATGACCAAGCTGGCGACGGATGCCGAGGCATTTGCTCGCTGGCACTATAAGAACGACCCAACCCACGTGAGCTTTTTCAGCCGCGAAACGTTCTGCTTTCTGGCCCGGCGAGATGGCCTGAGTGTGGAATTTGTTGGAAATGATGTAATTTTGCTGAGGAAAACCCAGTAATGACCCGTAAGAAAAAGAGCCGTAAGCCGGGCTCAGAAGGCCCGGCAGTATATACCCAGAAATCAAGCAACCAGCTGGAGCAGGAAGGGCGTCTGCGCAAGAAAGCACGTAAGCGTAAAGGCCTGAAGACCGGCAGCCGTCATTCCGACGGGTCGGTGGCCGGCAGCCGCGGCCAGGCCCGCGCGAAAGATCCGCGCCATGGCAGTAAGAAGCCGGTGCCGCTGATCGTCGAGGCGAAGAAGCCGATGACCAAGAAAGAGCGTCGTCTCAGCGCCGAGCAGGAGCTGGCCATGCTGGAAAATGACAGCCAGCTGATGGTGCTGCTTGATCGGATTGATGCCGGTGAAAACCTGGGCGCAGGTCTGCAAAAACAGGTCGACCAGAAACTGGATCGCATTGAGCAGTTGATGAATCAGCTGGGTCTGCTGGAAGACGACGAGGTTGAAGTTGCTGCTGCGGCACCGTCCGACGACGATGACGACCTGCTGGATAAGTTCGAAAACATGGATTTTGACGATTTCGACAAGGAGTAAGCCTTGCAGAATTTGACGTTGTGGTTTGGATTGGCCAGCGCGGTGGTTGCCGTGCTGGCGGGGTACGCCGGTTATCTGCTGTTCAAGCTGTATCAGCAGAACCAACGCCATAAGGCCTTTTTGGCCCGGGCGCAGCGGCTGGAAGCCGAGGGCATCAAACAGCGCAATGCCAATATTATGGAAAGCGTGTTGATTATTGCTCAGGCCGGAAAGCAGGATGAGTGCGATGTGTCGGAAGTGACCATCCGCTTGTACAAGCTGATGGAAGTGCTGCAAGGCGATCATCAGGTTGATTTTGCCGATCAGTACCCGGCGATGCATGCGTTGTATCAGGTGGTCAAAGAAATGCCGCGGGGCGAAGCGCGCAAAACGCTGGAAAAGCGTGAGCGCATGCAGCTCGACATGACGCGGATGAAAGCCGAAGCCCGGTTGATGGACGACATCAAACGCGAGCTGGACTTAGTCTTGACCCTGAAAGCCTGAGTCTCCCGCCTCAATGCTGCCCCCCCCGGCAGCACTCGGCCTTATCTATACTGTATGCTGGTACCCGGCGCAGGAAGATAAGGCCGTAAACTCTGAGCGAGTCATCATTTCCGCGCACTGTAATAAGTAAAACATCTACATCTTTATCAAGTTGTGGCACACTTGGCCTTTGCAATTAACCCCAGAACAGTAGTGGAAATACGTCATGTCAAATGAGCAGATAATTTGGGATCAGGCGCTGATAGAAAAGTACAATTATTCAGGTCCCCGCTACACCTCCTACCCGACCGCCCTGGAGTTCCATGAAGCCTTCACGTCGGCGGAGTTTGATATGGCGTGTGCGCAGTATCCGGAGCGTCCGTTGTCGCTGTATGTGCACATCCCGTTCTGTCACAAGCTGTGTTACTACTGTGGTTGCAACAAAATCATTACCCGTCACCAGCACAAGGCGGATCAGTACCTCGACGCCCTGGAGCAGGAAATCCGCCAACGCGCCGGGTTGCTCGGCGAGCGGACTGTCACCCAGCTGCACTGGGGCGGTGGTACGCCGACGTTTCTGACCAAGGCGCAGATCAGCCGTCTGGTCGGCCTGCTGCGCGAGCAGTTTGATTTTGCGCCGGATGCGGAAATCAGCATTGAGATCGACCCGCGTGAGATTGAACTTGATATGCTCGATCACCTGCACAGCGAAGGGTTTAACCGCTTGAGCATCGGGGTACAGGACTTCAATAAAGAAGTGCAAAAGCTGGTGAACCGCGAGCAGGATGAAGCCTTTATTTTTGCGCTGGTGGCACGTGCCAAAGAGCTGGGGTTCCGTTCGACCAACCTGGATCTGATCTACGGGCTGCCGAAACAGGATCAGGCGAGTTTTGCCAAGACCCTGCAACAGGTGCTGACCATGAAACCGGGCCGCCTGTCGGTGTTTAATTACGCCCATATGCCGAGCCTGTTTGCCGCGCAGCGGAAAATTCTGGAAGCCGACCTACCGGCCGCCAACGAGAAGCTGGCGATTTTGCAAGATACCATCGCCACCCTGACCGGCGCCGGCTATCAGTTTATCGGTATGGATCACTTTGCCCTGCCGGATGACGAACTGGCGGTGGCGCAGCGCAACGGCATTCTGCATCGTAACTTCCAGGGGTACACCACCCAGGGCGAGTGCGACCTGCTGGGGCTGGGGGTGTCGGCGATTTCGATGATTGGTGACTGTTACGCCCAGAACCAGAAAGAGCTGAAGAAGTATTACGCCAGTGTCGGCGAGAAACGGGAAGCACTGTGGAAAGGGGTGTCGTTGGATGGCGACGACTTGCTGCGCCGCGAGGTGATTAAAGCGCTGATTTGTAATTTTCAGCTGGATAAAACCGACATTGCCTCCCGCTTTGACCTGGATTTTGACCAGTACTTTGCCGAAGATTTGCAATTATTGCAGACCTTTATCAATGACGGACTGGTGAGCGTGGATGAGCGCACCATCCGGGTGACGCTGAAAGGCCGGTTGTTGATCCGCAATATCTGTATGTGTTTCGACAAATACCTGCGCGATCGGGCCCGGCAGCAGCAATTCTCCCGGGTGATCTAACCGTATTCGCAGTGGTTCGGGCCGGAAACGGCCCTGACGAAAAAGCCCTCATGCTGAATGTTCAGCATGAGGGCTTTTGCGATCAGTTGCCAAATAAATTAAAGGCGGCTAACAGCGCCAGCACACCGGCAGCAAAATGGCCCGGGCCATTGGCTGCCACTTCACTGACGGCAGGAAGCGCCATACTGATAGAAAGAAAACTGTCCAGCATGTGTGTGTCCTGAATCGGGTGGTGGATCGTGAAGTTCTCCCGCAACCTAAAGGTCAGCGCTGAAACCAGTGCAGATCAAAAATGGGTTGGCGGCGGGGAGAAAGTGGGCGTATTTTACGCAAAATCAGCCGGAATGAAATTGCATTTGCGCAAAAAATGCCCAGCTGATTGCGTTTTTTTGAGGGGTGGGATTAGCGTTGTGCTACTTTGTCCCGAAGTGCTTGTTTTTCGGTATCGGACAGGAAGGCGAGCTCCAGGCCGTTGATCTGCGCCTGGCGGATCTGGGCGTCGGTCAGTCCGGCTTTCGGTGCGGCAACTTCGTACTCGTATGGCAGCTCAATCCCTTCGACCGCCGGGTCATCGGTGTTCAGACAGGCCAGGATGCCGTGATCCAGGAATTGCTTCACCGGGTGGGTCGCCAGCGAGGCCACGGTGCTGGTCTGGATGTTGGAGGTCAGGCATGACTCAATCCCGATCTTGTGCTCCGCCAGATAGTCCATCAGGGCTGGGTCTTCGATCGCTTTGACCCCATGGCCAATGCGTACCGCGCCCAGTTCGCGAATGGCCTGCCACATGCTCTCCGGACCGGCCGCTTCACCGGCGTGGACCGTCACCTGCAGGCCGGCATCGCGTACTTGCGTGAAGTGGGAGACAAACTGAACGCCAGGCTGGCCCAACTCATCCCCGGCCAGGTCGATGGCGACCAGGTGGTCCTTCTGGGTCAGCAGCGCATCCAGCTCCTGCTGGCAGGCCTGGGTGCCGAAGGTGCGGCTCATGATCCCGATCAGGTTAGCCTGGATGCCGAAGTCACGGCAACCGGCGCGGACACCATCCACCACTGCTTCAACCACGCCTGCCACCGGCAGCTGGTGCTTCATCGCCATGTAGTACGGCGAAAAGCGCAGCTCGGCATAGTCAATTTGGGCATTGAGTGCGTCTTCAACATTCTCGTAGGCCACGCGGCGGCAGGCGTCCAGATCGCCCAGGACGGCAACGCCCCAGTCAAGCTTGGACAGAAAAGCGACCAGGCTTGGCTCCGCTTCGACAATCTGCACATGCGGGCGCAGGGACTCGACATCATGACCGGGTAAAGCCATGCCAAATTGCTGTCCCAGCTCAAGGATCGTCTGGATACGGATATTGCCATCAAGATGGCGGTGCAAATCGGTTAAAGGAAGGTGCTTGGTAATCATGATACGCGTCATCCCGCTGAAAATTGGTGCGTCAGTATACGCAAAGAACGATTCTCGATCATTATAGTTAGCGCACGGATGATTCGGTGTCGGCAGAATCTGCCGCGACGCTTACCTGAGCTGTTGACCAATCGCTGAGCGGCATGGGTTTGGCGTAGTAATAGCCCTGAGCGTAATGGCACCCGAGTGTTTTCAGCCGCTCGGCCTGTTCGAGGGTTTCCACGCCTTCGGCCACGATCTCGGCCTGAAAATGGCGGGCCAGGGTAATGATGGCGGTGATCACCGGGGTGTAGTTGGTACTGGCGCTCATCTGGCTGACAAAGGCCCGATCGATTTTCAGGCTGTCAAACGGCAGATCGGCCAGGTAGGCCAGCGAGGAGTAACCGGTGCCGAAATCATCAATGGCAATGTGGATCCCGAGCCGACGCAATTGGCGCAGGGTCTGGGTCACTTGCTGCGGCTGGCTGATCAGCCGGGATTCGGTGATTTCCAGCGTCAGGTTGCTCGTGCACAGGCCGGTGTCGGCCAGGATCGATTTGAGCTGCAGCACGAAGTCGGGCTGTTGCAGTTGGCGGACCGACAGGTTGACATGCAGCATGAAGCTGGCCGGCCAGGCGCCGCGCGTGATCATGCCCTGGGTCTCCCGGCAGGCTTGGCGCAGGATCTGATCGCCCAGCTCGTTAATCATGCCGTTCTCTTCCGCCAGCGGAATAAACTGAAACGGCGGGACCAGTCCCCGGCTTGGGCTACGCCAGCGGACCAGGGCTTCGGCGCCGCACAGGGTGCCGCTGTCCAGGGCGATCAGCGGTTGGTAGTGTACCTCGAACTCCTGGTTTTCCAGGGCACGATTGAGCTCGGCCGCCAGCCGGGTTTTTTCCTGGGAGGCTTCAAGCAGCGCCGGGGTGAAATACTGGATCGGGTGGTCGTCCTGCCGCTTGGCAGCATTGAGCGCCAGGCTGGCATTGCGCAACCACTCGGCCATGCCGTGTTGCTGCAAGATACCGTCGATCACCCCGATGCGTGCCGAGACGATGATTTCGATATCGTTGACCCGGTACGGCATCGAGAACGAGGTCAGCAGCAGGTCGGCGATCGATTCGGCATCGTGGTCCGGTCCCAGATCGGGAATGAACACCGCAAACTCGTAGCGGTCGATCCGGCAGAGCAGGGCGGCTCCGGGCAGGTTGCGCTGCAGGCGCTGGGCGATCAGCCGCAGCAGCCGATCGCCGTTGAGGTGGCCGATACTGTCATTGATGTTACTGAACGCCTTGAGGCCGATGATCATCAGGGTGGCCTGTTGCCCGGCGTGGGGCGCTTTGGTCGCTTCCAGCAGCCCTTCCCGGCTCAGGAGCCCGGTCAGGGTATCGTAGAGGACCTGCTTGCGCAGGGTATTGAAAGAGTGCTGCAGTCGCGCCGACATCGCGGTGAAGGCCGAGGTCAGCTGGTCGGTTTCCTGGAGCCGGAACGTCGGGCGCACGTCGACTTGCCAGTGGGTTTCGCTGATTTGTTGCGAGGCCCGGGCAATGTCGGTGATCGGCTGGGTGATTTTCTTCAGGATGAACAATCCGGCGATGAGCCCGCAGCCGGCCAGCAGCATCGCGGCCAGCAACCCGGTTTCCTGCAGTTGCGGCAACTGACCGAGCAACTCGCTTTCGGGCATGATCACCACAATGTGCCAGTTCAGGTTGTATTCGTCATGGTAGGGGGTGATCCGGCTGAAATAGCGGACTTTGTCATGGGTAAATTCAAATGAGCGGGCGCTGTCGCGGCCGGTCAGGCTGGACTTGGCCATAAACTGCTGGCTGGCCGTGATCAGCGCATCGGGCCGTGGCAGATTGGTGATTAACTGCGAATTGCCGGACTGGGCCGAGCTGGCAATCAGCCGATCATGCTGGTCAATAATATAGGTACTGCCGGAAAAATTGCGGCTTTCCCGGTGCAGGAACTGGTTGATCCGGCTGAGATTGATATCGGTGACCATCATGCCGAGCAGCTGCTGGTCGGCGTCGTCAATTACCGGGCTCACGGCGGAGATGGTCAGCGACTGGGTATCATCCTGGTTGGTATAGACGTCGGCCCAGCCCGGCGTTCGGGTCCGGGTAAACGGCAGGTACCAGGGCCGGATGGTCGGGTCGTAATCGCTCACCTGGTAGCGGAGATCGCTGTAATGACTGTCTCCCCGGTAGATGTGTAGCTCGTTGTCCGTGCGCCGATCTTTGAGCATCAGCGACAACTGGCGCTGCTCCTGCTTGCGAAAGCCGATGAAATAACCGTCCTTGCTGCCAAAGCCGATGGTGGTAATTTGCGGCTGGTGGCCATACAGGCTGGCAATGGCATCTTTGAGGTAGGCTTCGAGGCCGGTCAGCCGTGGCGGCTGGTATAGCCGGTGGCGCTGGATACTGTCGGCAATGGTCAGGTTGGTGTTAAAGGGATCGCCGAGAAACACGCGTAAATCATTGCTGATACTGCGGGTGTAGGAGCCCAGCAGCTTGCCGCTGACTTCCTCGAGCATGCGCTCGTAGCTGTGCTGCTGGGCCAGGGCAATAATCCCGACCGTTAACAACAACAGCGCGGTAAAGGGAGCCATTACCGCTAAACGCAATGTCAGCAGACGATGTTTCAGCATTGATTTATAAATGAATAAAAGTTACGCAAATTATATTGAGCAAATAGTCGATGAAATAGCGCGAACATGCAAACGTTATCTCCCGGGAATGTTATTTCAATGCCGATAATCAAATCCCTGACAGGCAGCCTGCGCGGGCTGCGCATCAGGGTATGTTGTAGGGGCATATCTCACCACGTGGCGCGTTAGTCCGCGGTGACATTCAGCTCCTTGAGTTTGCGGGTCAGGGTATTGCGTCCCCAACCGAGCAAGCGGGCGGCTTCCTGTTTATGGCCGTGGGTATGGGCCAGGGCGGTTTCCAGCAGGATTTTCTCAAACGCCGGCAGGGCTTCACCCAGCAGGTTCTGGCTGCCCTGCTGCAGGGTCTCGCGCGCCCAGCGCTCCAGCGCCTGCTCCCAGTGCCCGTCGGCGCTGTCTTCGCTGAGCCGGGGCTCGGCCTGGAGCAGCTCCGGCGGCAGATCGGCCGGCAGGATTTCGTTGCCGCTGGCCATCACCGTCAGCCAACGACAGGTATTTTCCAGCTGGCGGACATTGCCCGGCCAGTCAAGCTCGGTCAGCACTGCCTCGGCGGACGGATGCAGGGTTTTGACTTCAACCCCGAGCTCATCCGAGGCCCGCTGGAGGAAGTGGCGGGTGAGCTGGGCAATATCCTGGCGCCGATCTTTCAGGGCCGGAAGGTGGACCCGGATCACGTTGAGGCGGTGGAACAGATCTTCACGGAAATCGCCCTGGGCGACCAGCCGCTCCAGATTCTGGTGGGTGGCGGCGATGATCCGCACATCGACATTGACCGGCGAATGGCCGCCGACCCGGTAAAACTGGCCGTCGGCCAGTACCCGCAGCAACCGGGTCTGGATATCGAGCGGCATATCCCCAATTTCATCCAGAAACAGGGTGCCGCCGTTTGCCTGCTCGAAGCGGCCCTGGCGGACGCTGTTGGCACCGGTAAACGCGCCCTTTTCATGGCCGAACAGCTCGGACTCGATCAAATCTTTCGGAATCGCGGCCATATTGAGGGCAATGAATTCTTTGTGGCTGCGCGGACTGTGGCGGTGCAGGGCGTGGGCGACCAGCTCTTTGCCGGTGCCGGACTCCCCATTGATCAGCACGGAAATGGAGGAGCGGGACAGGCGGCCGATGGCGCGGAAGACTTCCTGCATCGCCGGGGCTTCGCCGATGATTTCCGGTGCGCTTTTGGTTTCCGTGTCCGGTTGTTGCTGGCGTTTTTGCTCCTGGCTGTGGCTCACGGCGCGCTCAACCAGATTCACTGCCTCGTCAATATCGAACGGCTTGGGCAGGTATTCAAAGGCCCCTTCCTGATAAGCATTGACGGCCGCATCGAGGTCGGAGTGGGCGGTCATGATGATCACCGGCAGCGACGGGTAATCCCGGTGCAGGGTGCGAAGCAGGGCCAGGCCGTCGGTCCCCGGCATCCGGATATCGGAAACCAGGACGTCCGGGACATTGCGCTCGAGGGCATCCAGGACGCTGTCGGCGTCGGCAAAGGTGTCACATTTTAGCCCGGCGGCCGTGAGGGTTCGCTCTAGTACCCAGCGAATTGAGCTGTCATCGTCGACCACCCAAATTAGTCCTTTGCTCATATCACGTCCTCTCTTCATTGTCGTTAAGCACTGCGTCTTGTTGCGGCCGGGTTATTTGATCGGCAGGTAAATTGAAAACTCGGTATGGCCCGGCCAGCTGACCACCTCGATTTTGCCGTGATGTTGATCGACCAGGTTCTGGGCAATCGACAGCCCCAGTCCGGTGCCCCCTTCTCGCCCGGTAACCATGGGGTAGAACAGGGTGTCCTGGATATCGCCCGGGATCCCCGGGCCGTCATCGATGATGTCGATTTTGGCCGCCACCCGGTGGCGGGTACCCTGGATCAGCGTCTGGTGATCGGTGCGGGTTTTCAGGGTGATATTGCCGCCGCCGTGTTGCTGCAATGCCTGGGCGGCATTGCTGACGATATTGAGAATCGCCTGTTCCAGCTGCTCCGGATCCATGGTGAAGTCGGGCAGGCTGGGGTCATAGTCACGGTGAAAGTGGATCTGGCTGGTGCAATCGAGGGCCACCAACTGGCGGACTTTTTCCAGCACCACGTGAATATTGTCAACTTTCCGGGCCCCGGGGCGCTGGGGGCCCAGCAGGCGGTCGACCAGATTGCGCAGCCGGTCGGCCTGCGCGATGATCATCTGGGTGTATTCGGTGTAGCTGGGATCGGGCAGGGTTTTTTCCAGCAGTTGCGCCGCGCCGCGCAGGCCGCCGAGCGGATTCTTGATTTCATGGGCTAGCCCGCGTACCAGCTCCCGGGCGGCTTGTTGCTGGGCATGCTGGCTCAGCTCCTGGCTGATCCGGCGCTGCTGATCGATGGGTTTGAGCTCGAGCAGGATCAGCAGCTCTTTTTGCCACGACAGCGGGCTGGCGTTGACCTCCAGTGTGTAATGGCGACCGTCGATCACAAAGGTGACGTCACTGTCTGCCAGGCCCTGCCCGCTTTGCAGTGTTGCCTGGATCAGCCCGAGGTCCAGCGAGGAGTGCTGGAGCAACGCCGGGAAGTGGGCATGATGGAGCCGGCGCTTACTGTACGACAGCAGCTGCTCGGCCGCCGGGTTGACATAGCGGATCGTCAGCCCTTCATCGAGCAGGAGTATCGCCGTGACCATGTTATCCAGGATCAGCGGTGTAAATGAGGCAGTCACTGTATTCATCCTTGTCAATCCAGTTCTGTTGCGTGCAATGAACTGACATTGCACCATGTTGGTGCAATTAAGTGTAACCTGCCTGTCTGCAATCGTGCACGGAAAATTGTGCGGCGGCGAGTTTATTTGGGCTCAGGCCGGGGTGTGGTTTGCTGGCGCACAGATGCACGATGCAAAAAGACAGTGATGTCTTGAGATGATGCAATAACCTTGCCGTCTTTGAGCACTTGTGCCCGGAGGCGGTGACTGCCGCGATCGATATTGTGCAGTTGCCAGTTCAACGTGGCTTGGGGCGCAGTATAGGGCGCACCATCAAGCAGCACCTGAACTTGCTCACCGGGGGCGAGCGGTCGGTTAGCTGACAGCGTGATCGCGATGATGCCGCGGTTGTCGCGCAGGGTTTGCTGATCGGCTGGCGAATTCAGCGTCAGGGCCAGCGGCGGTAATGCGGTTGGCTCGGGTTGTTCGGGGGGCAGTGCCGGGGCCGGTTGGCTCAGGGTCAGGATTGCCGGTGGGTCGAGGGTGAAGGTCGTTGCACCTGGTTGGGGCAGATCGGAGAAATGGGTGACTCCCTTTGCATCTTGCCAGGTATAGACGGGCATGGCGGCCAGACTGGCAGGCAGACAGAGCAGCATCGCGGCCGTGATGGCTTTCATACAGCAGGCTCCCTGAGTGATGGTTTCCGGGTTGGGATGTGGCGTCTCATGGGCAGGGTGGGGGATTTGGCCGAACCGGGCAAGTATAAAAAGGCCGGCTTGTGAAGCCGGCCTAAAAGTCATGCTGTGGTTACACTGCGTATTGCTTACACAGAGTAGTACATTTCGAATTCCAGTGGGTGCGTGGCCACGTTGATCTTCTGAACGTCCTGAGATTTCAGAGCGATGTAAGAATCGATGAAGTCATCAGAGAACACGCCGCCTGAAGTCAGGAACTCACGGTCTTCGTCCAGTGCTTTCAGTGCGACTTCAAGGGATTCTGCCACTTTTGGAATCTCTGCCGCTTCTTCAGCTGGCAGGTCGTACAGGTCTTTATCCATTGCTTCCCCTGGGTGGATCTTGTTCTTGATCCCGTCCAGACCCGCCATCAGCATGGCTGCAAACGCCAGGTATGGGTTAGCTGCTGGATCCGGGAAGCGAACTTCGATACGACGCGCTTTCGGGCTTGGGACCACAGGGATACGGATAGAAGCTGAACGGTTACGCGCTGAGTAAGCCAGCATCACTGGTGCTTCGTAATGAGGAACCAGACGCTTGTACGAGTTGGTTGATGGGTTCGTCAGTGCGTTCAGTGCACGTGCGTGCTTGATGATACCACCGATGTAGTACAGCGCCATTTCAGACAGACCGCCGTATTTGTCGCCCGCAAACAGGTTCTGGCCGTCTTTAGCCAGAGACTGGTGCACGTGCATGCCAGAACCGTTGTCACCAACCAGTGGCTTCGGCATGAAGGTTGCCGTTTTGCCGAAGGCGTGTGCGACGTTGTGAACAACGTATTTGTAGATCTGGATTTCGTCCGCTTTGGTGGTCAGGGTGTTGAAGCGCGTAGCGATCTCGTTCTGACCCGCAGTCGCGACTTCGTGGTGGTGTGCTTCAACCACCAGGCCCATTTCTTCCATGATCAGACACATGGCTGAACGGATGTCCTGAGAAGAGTCAACCGGTGCAACTGGGAAGTAACCGCCTTTCACACCAGGACGGTGACCTTTGTTACCACCTTCGATATCAGAACCTGTGTTCCATGCCGCTTCGATGTCGTCAATTTTGAAGAAAGAACCAGACATATCGGTTGAGAATTTCACGTCATCGAACAGGAAGAATTCTGGCTCCGGGCCAACCAGTACCGTGTCTGCAATGCCGGTTGAGCGCATGTAGTCTTCTGCACGCTTGGCAATCGAACGAGGGTCGCGATCGTAGCCTTGCATGGTTGCAGGCTCAAGGATGTCACAGCGGATGTTCAGGGTCGCATCTTCTGTGAATGGGTCTAATACCGCGCTAGAGGCATCCGGCATCATCACCATGTCGGATTCGTTAATGCCTTTCCAGCCAGCAACCGAAGAGCCATCGAACATCTTGCCTTCTTCGAAGAAGTCAGCATCAATTTGGTGGGCAGGAATAGAGATGTGTTGCTCTTTACCTTTGGTATCGGTAAAGCGTAGGTCAACAAACTTAACTTCGTTTTCCTGGATCAGCGCGAGTACGTTTTCAACTGACATCTTAAGTAACCTCCGGTGTTAGATTGGGCAACTGGCCGCAATAATAGATGGTGAACCTGAGTGTGTTCACTTGAAACTAGTATAGCGAGAACCGTGCCAACTTTTTAAAGCCCCAAAATCGCCCATTTAGCGTCATTCCGGGTCTCGAAAATCCATTTATTGCACCAATATGGTGATATTGCGCACCAGTATGGTGCAATTATGGATGTCTGGCACCTGTATGGTGCGCGCTTCTACTATTAGCCTACGGCGCAGGCTTGTCAATCGGATGACATCGGGATGACGGTGGTTTGTCCGGGAAATCAGTTGGTCAGCCGGAGGGAGTGACGTCGATGGTCCGGCCGAATCAAAATGCCGGTGATATAAATCACATAATAGGTGGGTTTTGACGTAAAATCTGTTAGATTATGAGCCGTTTTTTTAACCACGTGGCAACCTTCCGGTCGCTGCATGTTCTGAGTGAATGTAAAACACATGTCAAATCCACAGATCGATAACTTAAGAAATATCGCAATCATTGCGCACGTTGACCACGGTAAAACGACCCTGGTTGACAAACTGCTTCAGCAGTCTGGCACGTTAGAGTCTCGCGGCGAAGTTGAAGAACGCGTAATGGATTCCAACGACATCGAAAAAGAGCGTGGTATTACCATTCTGGCTAAGAACACAGCAATTAACTGGAACGACTACCGCATCAACATCGTTGATACTCCGGGACACGCCGACTTCGGTGGTGAGGTTGAGCGGATCATGTCGATGGTTGACTCAGTACTGCTGATCGTTGATGCCGTTGACGGCCCGATGCCACAGACGCGTTTCGTAACGCAGAAAGCATTTGCTCACGGCCTGAAGCCAATCGTGGTCATTAACAAGATTGACCGTCCGGGCGCCCGTCCTGACTGGGTGATGGATCAGGTGTTTGACCTGTTCGACAACCTGGGTGCGACCGACGAGCAGCTGGACTTCCAAGTGGTTTACGCTTCTGCGCTGAACGGCTGGGCGACGCTGGAAGAAGGCGAAACGGGCGAGAACATGGAACCGCTGTTCCAGGCGATCGTCGACAACGTTGCTGCGCCAAACGTCGATGTTGAGGGTGCGCTGCAAATGCAAATCTCTCAGCTGGACTACAGCTCTTATGTGGGCGTAATCGGTGTGGGCCGTGTGACCCGTGGTTCAGTGAAACCAAACCAGCAGGTCACGGTGGTTGGCGCTGACGGCAAAACCCGCAACGGTAAAGTGGGGACGGTTCTGGGTTACATGGGCCTTGAGCGTCATGACGTTGATCAGGCCGCTGCCGGCGATATCATCGCGATCACCGGTCTGGGCGAGCTGAAAATTTCTGACACCATTTGTGACGTGAACACGGTTGAAGCGCTGCCGGCACTGTCAGTTGACGAGCCGACTGTGACCATGACCTTCCAGGTCAACACCTCGCCGTTTGCCGGTAAAGAAGGCAAGTACGTGACGTCACGGAACATTCTTGAGCGTCTGCAAAAAGAGCTGGTTCACAACGTTGCTCTGCGCGTTGAAGAAACGGATGACCCGGACAAATTCCGCGTTTCTGGTCGTGGTGAGCTACACCTGTCGATCCTGATCGAAAATATGCGTCGTGAAGGCTTCGAGCTGGCGGTATCACGTCCTGAAGTCATCATCAAAGAAGAAAACGGCCAGCTGATGGAACCGTTTGAGACGGTGACCATCGACGTGCAAGAAGAGCACCAGGGCGGCATCATGGAGAAAATCGGCCTGCGTAAAGGTGAGCTGAAAGACATGTCTCCAGACGGTAAAGGCCGTGTGCGCATGGACTTCGTCATGCCATCACGTGGTCTGATCGGTTTCCAAACTGAGTTCATGACCCTGACTTCAGGTTCTGGTCTGATGTACCACACGTTTGATCACTACGGCCCACACAAAGGCGGTAACATCGGTCAACGTAACAACGGTGTTCTGATTGCAAACGCAGCAGGTAAAGCACTGACGAACGCCCTGTTCAACCTGCAGGAGCGCGGTCGTCTGTTCATCGGTCACGGTGTTGAAGTTTACGAAGGGATGGTGATCGGTATCCACAGCCGTGACAACGACCTGACTGTGAACGCCCTGAAAGGTAAACAGCTGACGAACGTACGTGCATCCGGTACTGATGATGCGCAGGTACTGACCACGCCAATCAAGTACACCCTTGAGCAAGCGCTGGAATTCATCGATGACGATGAACTGGTAGAAGTAACGCCGGAAAGCATCCGTATCCGTAAGAAACTGCTGACGGAAACGGATCGTAAGCGTGCGAGCCGTGGTGCTAAATAAAATCAGCGCACTGAAAGGGTAACCCTTTACAGAACGTTATGAAACTATCCCCTCATTGGTGCTACCATGAGGGGATAGTTGTATCTGGGCCCTGATCGGCGCGGTTCAATCAACAGAGCGTGAACGTTATGCAACCGATTATTATCACCGGGGGACCCGGTGCCGGAAAAACAGCGTTGCTGGAGGCCATTGCGCGCAAAGGCTATCTGGTTTTTCCGGAAGTTTCCCGTCAGCTGATCCGTGAACAGCAACAGTTGGCGCAGGGGATTTTACCCTGGACCGATTTGCCGGCCTTTGCGGCGCTGTGCCTGTCGGCCATGAGCGAGCACCGCCGGTTGGCGGCAGAAGGCACCATGCCGGCGTTTGTTGATCGGGCGATTGGGGATATTTGTGCCTATCTGGCGATTGGCGGCGCGCCGATCCCGGCAGATTACCACCAGGCAGCACGGGGCTATCACCCGAGGGTGTTTTGCTGTGCGCCGCAGCGTGAGATTTACGTTCAGGATGAGGAGCGGCCGCACAGCTTTACGGAAGCCGAGCAAATTCACTGGCAACTGGTCGAGACATATCAGGCGCTGGGCTATCAGGTGGTTGAGGTGCCCTGGGGCTGTGTGAATGAGCGGGCCGGCTGGGTGCTGGCCCGGATCCGGTTGGTTTAGCTGCGCTTGAGCTGGGCAATAAAGCGCTCAGACTCGGCAATCGCCGTTTCCATGTCCTGAATCGCACGCTGGATATCGCGCTGGAGCGATTGGAACTCGCCCTGCAGAGAGCCGATGGCGGCTGCATTGAGGTTGTGTTTCAGATACAGGGTGTTGTCACGCAGGGTATTGAGCACCGGCGTCATCTTTTGCTCGGCGCGGTGCATGGCACTCAGCATCCGCTGGTAGGATGTACGGGTTTGCTTGAGTTTTTGCTCACTGTCGCGTCGCAGGTTGGTGCTGGTGTAGAGAGAGAGTTCATTTTCCCACTCGTCAAACAGGGCATCGGCAACATCTTCAATGGCTGCGATCCGGCTGCGCACCTTGTCGGCGGCGTCACTGCTGGCTTCGTACTGATCGTTGATGGTGTCGTAAGCATCCTCCAGATCCCCGCCGTCGAACTGATGGATCGCCTTCAGGGCATCCAGCGCACTGGTAAACTGGGTCTGGGCATCTTGCTGGGCTTCGGTGGCCTCGGAGACGCGGTCGACCATGATCTCACGCTTATGGACCCCGACCTGTTCCATGGCCGAGTAATAGGCACTCTGGCAGCCCGGCAGGATGGATAAGCTGAGCAAGGCGACGAGCAAATAGGGCATAAATGGGCTCCTGCACGGTTGGGCAGACGGCAGTCGTAGTTGTCATCTGCGGGCTGACCAACTATTTTGACTATAAAAACAGATAAATAGAATTCACAGACTATGGCTGACAAACATCTAACTGGCAAGGGGAATTGGCCGCAGCAATTCCCGGTGGTGCTGGCTTATTTTAAATACCTGTTGCGGCGGATCGGGCATGACCGGCTGACGGTTGCGGCGGGCTCGATGGCTTATGTGACCTTGCTGTCGCTGGTCCCGCTGGTGACCGTGGTGCTGTCGGCGCTGTCGACCTTTCCGGTCTTTGCCGGCTTGGGGGAGATCCTGCAAAATTTCGTGATTGAGAATTTTGTTCCGGCGGCAGGCGAGGTGGTGAAGCAGTACCTCAATGAGTTTGTCGCCAATGCCGGCAAAATGACCGCAGTGGGGATCGGGGCGTTGTTTGTGGTTGCCCTGATGCTGATTTCTGCCGTCGATACCACCCTCAATTATATCTGGCGGGTACATGAGAAACGCCGGCTGGTGATTTCGTTTTCGATTTACTGGATGGTACTGACGCTCGGACCGATTTTGCTCGGAACCAGTATCGCGGTCAGCTCGTATCTCGGTTCACTCAATCTGCTCGGCAGTGATGCGGTCAATGGCGCCCTGCAGCAGTTTTTGCGCGGTCTGCCGGTGATCATGTCGACCAGTGCCTTTCTTGGCCTCTACTTGCTGGTGCCCAATACCAAGGTGCGTTTCCGCCATGCCCTGGTCGGTGCCCTGATGGCGAGCATCCTGTTTGAACTGAGCAAAAAAGGTTTCGCCCTTTATATTACCAACTTCCCGTCTTATCAGTTGATTTACGGCGCCCTCGCGGTGGTGCCCATCCTGTTTGTCTGGGTCTATCTGGTTTGGTGCATTGTCTTGTTCGGGGCGGAGATTACCGCCAGCCTGGGAGAAGGTGTACACTGGCATCCGGTAGCGCGGCAAAAAGCCAAAGAAGCGGCGGCCCAGCCACAGGCGGATGCGCAGGCATCCGGTAATGACAGTCGTGACGATGTAAAGGAGCAACAGCATGATTGCGCTGATCCAACGGGTAAGTGAAGCCAGTGTCACCGTTGAGGGCAAGACCACAGGTACAATCGGCAAAGGGTTGTTGGTTTTGCTGGGGGTGGAAAAAGGCGACGATGAAGCCAAAGCGCAACGTTTACGGGATAAAGTTTTAGGGTACCGGGTGTTTGAAGATGACGCCGGGAAAATGAACCTCAATGTGCAACAAGCGGGCGGCAGCGTGCTGGTGGTATCGCAGTTTACCCTGGCGGCGGATACCAAGAGCGGGATGCGGCCGAGCTTTTCTGCCGGTGCGGCACCGGCGGATGCTGAGTGTTTGTATGACTATTTTGTATCGTGCTGCAAGGCAAAGGACATCAACACCCAAACCGGTATTTTTGCGGCGGACATGAAAGTCGCGCTGCTCAATGACGGGCCGGTGACCTTCTGGTTACAGGTGTAGCCGGTCCGGATGGATCGGTGGTGTGCCTTGCGCAGACCAGACTCGGCAGCTCCGGGATGAGCGCCGACAGGGAATTGTTGGAGAGGGATAGCATGTTTCGATTGATCACCCCGGCGACGGACGGGGAGTTAACACAGTATTACGATTTTCGCTGGCGGATGCTGCGCGAGCCCTGGCATATGCCGGTCGGCTCGGAGCGGGACGCTTATGACGAGCTCAGTCATCACCGGATGATTGTCGATGATCACGGCGAGCCGATTGCGATTGGCCGCCTGTATATGACCCCAGATAATGAAGGCCAGGTCCGGTTTATGGCGGTGCATCCGGATTATCGCCATAAAGGCATGGGGGCGCTGGTGCTGATGGCGTTGGAATCGTTGGCCCGCCAGGAAGGTGCCAAGCGACTGGTGTGTAATGCCCGCGAAGATGCGATTTCCTTCTACGCCCGCAACGGGTTTGTCAATCAGGGCGAATTGAGCGAAGAGCGCGGACCGGTCCGCCATCAGCAGATGATCAAGCACCTCAAGCCGCTCAACGAAATCGTACGCAATCCCGATTGGTGCCAGGCCCTGCAAGAGCTGTGGCAGTACCAGATCCCGATCAGTGACAAGATGGGGATCGCCATCACGCAATATACCGGTTACCGGTTTGAAGTCAGCGCAAGCCTCAATGCCAACCTGAATCCCAGCCAGAGTATGTTTGCCGGCAGTATTTTTACCATGGCGACGCTGGCCGGGTGGGGTTTTGTCTGGATGCTGCTGAAAGAACGCAACTTGCAGGCAGACATTGTGCTGGCTGACAGCAAGATCCGCTACAGCGCGCCGGTGAAAACACGGCCCCGGGCGGTGGCTGCGGTTGAAAGCCTGCGCGGCGATCTCGACCGCCTGGCCGGAGGCCGTAAAGGTCGGGTGGTGGTGGATGTGGAAATCTACAGCGGCGAGCAGCAGGCTGCCACCTTCACCGGGACTTATATGTTGTTGCCCGCACAGGAAGACAGCGACACCGATTGCTGATCCCCCTGCCAGCGCCGCTCCAGGCGCTCGCAGCCTTGCTCGGCCTTGAGCTCCAGTTGTTGGGCGTCGGGCCGGGCCAGATCCCACTGGCCACGTAGGGTGGCTGACCAGCTCTCTCCTTTGATTTGAAACGGGTTTATTCGGATCCGGCCGCGATCGGCCCGGAGCCGGATCGGTGTGGCCTGCAATACGCCGGTCGACACTGTGGACAGTGGCTCCCCGGATTGCTGCGCCGTGCCTGGTTGCAGGCTGCGCAAGGTGGTGTCAGGGCCGGGGTCAGGATCAGGGCGCGGGGCTGCCGTCAGCGTCGGTGAAGGCTGTTGCCACTGGTGCCAGAGCTGGGCCGGGGTTTGTCGGCTGAGCCGGAGCTGGCGCAGGTTGGCCGTGAGTTCGCCTTCCAGGCTGTAGGCCAGACCGGTTGGGTGCTGGCCCAGTCCCTGCGCGTCAAGGGTAACATCGAGCTGGCCGTCGAACGCAATCGGCAGTTGCAGCCAGCGGGGCAGGACGGCGAGCGGCAGGCTGTCACCGTTCAGGATCAGTTGCCACGGCATGCCTTCCCGGTGCAGTGCGACATTTCCCTGCGCCTCTAGCAGGCCATGCTCAAACGACAGGGCCAGTCGGTCCAGTTGCCATTGACCGGCCCGGCCCGTCATATCGATCATTGACTCTGCCACGGGCACGCCGTTGAGCCCGGCACTGCTGGCGCTGGCCGTCAGGCTCCCCTGCCACAAACCGGAAGACCCGCGGCGTTTGAGATGCAAATCATGCCCGCTGGCATTGAGTCCGTTGAGATGAAACGGCCAGGTGGGGTCGGCTGCGGTAAACGCGGAATAGCCGATATTAAGCTCCTGCACGCTGATATCGGTAAACGTCGCGGCAAGTTGGCGCAGCTTGCTTGCCCAGGCCGTTGGCAGATCCCACTGAATATTGCGGGCGGTAAACTGGTTGAGGGCCAGGGAGTCCGGAGTGATCGTCCCGTCAGTGGTGAGGTAGCCGCCCAGTAGTCGGGTCGACAAGGCGCTCAGCTGGATTTGCTGCGGGCGGAAGTGGAGCTCGGCCAGGGGCTCGTCCAGCAATATCTCCCGCCATTGCAGGCTGTCAGCACCGAAGGACAGGGTGGCTTCCTGTTGTTGCCAGAGGACTTCTTCGGGAGTGTACCCGTCATCAAGGCGCCAGTCCCGCAGGGACAGGTTGGCGTTGTTCAGGGTCAGTCCCGGCAGCTCGAGACTGCTGTTGAGAATATCCAGGCGCTGAAGCTCGATTTGGGGGCGCGTGGTACTCAGGTAGCGCTGCCATTGCGATTCCAGACCGCGGGCCAGTACCTGATCCTGGAAGGTCAGATCGGCCAGGCTCAGCTGGTGGATGCGCCACTGCGGGCGGGCGTCGGGCGGGGCCTGATACTCGGCCTGGCCGCTCAGCGTTGCCCCGTGCCAGTGAAATGAAAAACCGTGGAAGGTCCATTGATGACTGTCGCGTTGCCCGTCGATCAGGACGTTGCCGAATTCCTGTTGCTGCCAGCGAACCGACGCTGCGGCCAGCCGGATGTTCCCCTGATAGGCATAGGGGGCTGTCGGATCGCTTTGCCAGCGGTTGAGCTGGAGGTGGCTGTCCGTCAGGGTCAGGGGGCCGGCCTCCCAGTTGAAATGGGTCAGAGCCAGGTGGCTGGCTTCAATTGCCGGGAAGGCGTCCAGTGGCGGCGTGCCGGTCAGGGTCAGTCCGTCAATTAGCAGGGTGTCGAACGACCAGCCCGGCTGCAGCAGGCGTGTCGGGTTGAGCCAGAGCTCCAGGCGGGGCACGGTGATTGACTCGGGGATTTGCGCGTCGGCGGTGGGGAATTGGAGCGTCAGTTTGTCGATCCGCAGATGCCAGGGATCCAAGATGTGGTAGCGCACCGAAGTCGCCTGGACGTGATACGGGGTCAGGGTATTGACGAGGTAGCTGATCAGCGGCGTGGCATGTCGGGTGTGCAGCAGGGCCAGCAGAATGGTGATCCCCAGCAGGCAGATGATGATAACAGTGGCGATAAGCTTCCCGACCAGACGCATGACACTCTCCTATGGCATGGCATCAGATTGGCCGAAAATCCGGGTTGCTGCAAGCCGGATGGTGCCAGAACGTGGCTTAGTTTTTGTTTTATTTCAGCGACTTTTGCGGCAGACATAAAAAACGCCCCTCACATGAGGGGCGTCGACATTGCTCGAGGTGTTTGTCCGTTAGTCTAGCTGAGGGCCAGCGGCAACCAGTGCGGCACCTTCTTCATTGTCGGTGTACTTGTCGAAGTTGTTGATAAAGCGCTCGGCCAGATCTTTCGCCTTGCTTTCCCACTGGAGTGGATCGGTGTAGGTATCGCGTGGGTCCAGAATGCCCGCATCGACGCCCGGCAGGGCGGTTGGGACTTCCAGGTTGAAGATCGGGATGTGCTTGGTCTCGGCCTGCTCAATTGAGCCGTCCAGGATCGCATCAATGATACCGCGGGTGTCCTGAATCGAGATCCGCTTGCCGGTGCCGTTCCAGCCGGTATTGACCAGGTAAGCTTCCGCGCCGGCGGCTTCCATACGTTTGACCAGTACTTCTGCGTACTTCGTTGGGTGCAGCGTCAGGAAGGCATTGCCGAAACACGCCGAGAAGGTTGGCGTTGGCTCGGTGATCCCACGCTCGGTTCCGGCCAGTTTGGCGGTAAAGCCGGACAGGAAGTGGTACTTGGTTTGCTCCGGTGTCAGTTTCGAGACCGGTGGCAGCACACCGAAGGCATCGGCCGACAGGAAGATCACCTTGTTGGCATGGCCGCCCTTGGAGACCGGCTTGACGATATTTTCGATGTGGTAGATCGGGTAGGAAACACGGGTGTTCTCGGTTTTCGAGTTGTCGTCGAAGTCGATGGCACCGTCACTGCGCACGGTGACGTTTTCCAGCAGGGCATCACGACGGATCGCGTTGTAGATATCCGGCTCGGCTTCTTTCGACAGGTTGATGGTCTTGGCGTAGCAGCCACCTTCGAAGTTGAAGACCCCATTATCGTCCCAGCCGTGCTCGTCATCACCAATCAGGGCACGTTTCGGATCGGTCGACAGGGTGGTTTTGCCGGTGCCGGACAGGCCGAAGAAGACTGCGACGTCGCCGTCTTTGCCCAGGTTGGCCGAGCAGTGCATGGAGGCGATATCTTGCAGCGGCAGGAAGTAGTTCATCATGGCGAACATGCCTTTCTTCATTTCGCCGCCGTACCAGGTACCGCCGATCAGTTGCATTTTCTCGGTCAGGTTGAACACGGTGAAGTTCTCAGAGTTCAGACCTTGCTCCTGCCACTTATCGTTGGTGCACTTGGCGCCGTTCATGACCACGAAATCAGGCTCGAAGGTGGCCAGCTCTTCTTCACTCGGACGGATGAACATATTTTTCACGAAGTGGGCCTGCCAGGCGACTTCCGTGATCACGCGGATACACAGGCGGGTATCCGGGTTGGCACCGCAGTAGCCGTCAATGACAAACAGGCGCTTGCCGGAAAGTTGCTCGGTGACCAGTGCTTTCAGATCGTTCCAGACGGTTTGATCAATGGCCTTGTTGTCGTTTTGGCCTTGATCGGCCCACCAGAGGGTATCTTTGGTGGTGTCATCTTTGACGATGAACTTATCTTTGGGTGAACGGCCGGTGAAAATACCGGTATCCACAGCCACGGCGCCCAGTTCAGTAACAATCCCTTTCTCGTAGCCTTCCAGCCCCGGTTTAGTCTCTTCTTCGAACAGCAGTTCGTAAGACGGGTTGCGAACAATTTCGGTAACATTGGTGATACCGTATTGAGATAGATCCATATTTTTTGCAACCTTTTTTTCGACGTTCATGACGGTCATAGGTGCTCCTTGGGTAAGATGATGTTTAACTGTTGACCATGCTAGCAACCCTAAAGGGGTAATTCAGGGAGGTTTATCAAAAAATAACCACTTTAAAGTTACGGACTGGTAAAAGTTATTATTGTCTTTGAGGGGGGATTTTACAGTGTTGTGAAACGTTTGCGCTAGGGCTTCGGATTAATATTTCTATTGAAAAAAGCGAGACTTAAGTCGTAGGTGAATTTCAGGGGGGCGGGAGAAACTGTGCTTCAGTTAAAAGAAAAGCCGGCAGAATGCCGGCTCCTGTAATTCACTTTCAGGGTTATTACGAAAGAATAATTAATGCACCTGATTTGATGGGTTGGCTGCTGCTTTGTTGAACAGTGCCGCCACATCAACGCTGTCAAAGGCGTAGGTGGTGCCGCAGTAGTCACAGTGCAGGGCAATCTGACCTTCTTCGGCCACAATCCGCTCCACTTCGTTTCGTTCAATTGAGCAAATGGCCGAGGCGCTGCGCTCACGGGAGCAACCGCAGTGGAAGGAAACATCTTGCGGGTCAAACAGCTTCACGGTTTCCTGGTGGTACAGGCGGTACAACACGTCCTGGGCCGGCAGGGTGAACAGCTCGTCGTCCTTCACGGTTCCGGTCAGTTGCTCCAGGTGCTCGAAGTCGGTGTCGTGACCCTGGCCGTCCGGCAGGATTTGCAGCAGCATGCCAGCGGCTTTGGCCTGACCTTCGACTTCGCCGGTGCGTAGCCAGATACGGGTTTTCAGCTGCTCGGAGCTGGCAAAGTAATTTTCCAGGCAGGCCGCCAGGTTGTCCCCTTCCAGGCCGACCACGCCCTGGTAGCGCTCACCCTGGTTCGGGGTAATGGTGATCACCATGTGGCCTTTGCCGATCAGATCGGTGATGGTCCCGGCAGGAACGTCGCCGTCCCAGCGTGCCACGCCACGCATCTGCTGGTTGTGGTCGCCATTGATCACAGCGAGCTTCACCGGGCCGTCCCCTTGCAGTTGAACGGTGATCGAGCCTTCAAACTTCAGGGTTGCCGTCAGCAGGCTGGTGGCCACAAGCAGTTCACCCAACAGGTGCTGAATTGGTGCCGGATATTCCTTGCTGGAAATGATTTGCTGATAAGTGTCGCTTAGCTGAACAAGCTCACCACGTACAGATACACCGTCAAACAGGTAACGGTACAGACTATCGTTTGTCATTTTACTTTCTACTCCAGCAGGTAAAATCAGTTACTGCTTTTAAACTTAATTATATCGCGCCGCTGTTTTTTATCAGGACGCTTGTCGGGACTTGGGCTGTGATAGGCATTGAGTTTGCGCATTTGGGCCTGGGCTTCGCGTTGCTCGATGCTCTGCGCTGTTTCCTGGTACAGGGTTTGCGCTTCCGGGGCCCCCCGGCGGGTGCCGGACAATTTCATGATGGTGACAGTTATTTCATCATTGCCTTGTCGCAGACGCACTTCGGCGCCGACTTCCACCAGTTTGCTGGGTTTGGAGCGTTGGCCGTTATAGTGCACCTTGCCGCCGTCGATCATATTGCGGGCAATCGAGCGGGTTTTGTAAAACCGTGCAGCCCACAGCCATTTATCGAGGCGAATCTGGCCGGTGTCGGAATCAGGGGATTGCTGGCCCATAACGTGCTCCTTCTCCCAAAGGGGACTAAAAATACCATATTGCGATGACAGCGTCAGCCTTACTTAATGGTGCCGGGGCGGTGCAATTTCAACGCTCGGGAAGGAATAATTGGTCGGCAATGTCTAGTCTGTTGATAGTAGATATGTTTTTTACGTGATCTGTTTTGATATATTTAGTCTTTTTACGATGAAAAAACTGCTGTATTTTTCATGAAACGGTATGCTATCTGATTCGGGCGCCTAAATGGCACTCGTTCGGCTTACAGCAACAGGAAGATGGTTGAGCAATGGTTGCAGCAAATTGGTTGGAAACGCTTCAGGCTAAGCGGCCGATGTCAGTGGCGACACTGACCCGAATTGCCACATGGCTGCTGGTCGTGATGCTGGCGTGGATATTAGGACGGCTGGTGTGGTCGTTGATGCAGCCCACGGCTGCGCCTGCGACCTGGCAGGCGAAACCCGTCGCGGTCGCGCAAGCGAACCGGGAGGGTTTTCAGGTGTCCGATGTATTAGGCATGAATCTGTTTGGTCGCTATCAGCAAACTGCACCGGTGGTAGAGAAAAAGCCGGTGACTCAGGATGCGCCGGAAACCCGGCTGAGCCTGACGCTGGTCGGTGTGGTGGCCAGCACCAAACCGGGGACCAGTCTGGCGGTGATCGCCAATCGGGGTCGCCAGAATACTTATGGATTGAATGAAGCGATTGAAGGCACCCGGGCGACCTTGCAGGCGGTGTATGTGGATCGGGTGATTATTCGCAATAGCGGCCGGGATGAAACCCTGATGCTGGACGGCGTGAAGTTCAGTAAGTCACAGCCGCAACCTCAGCCGACATCGGCCACGACGCCGAAGCCTGCGGCGGCCAATAATTTAAGCCAAATCAAGCAGGAAATTCTGGATAAACCCCAGACGCTGTTTAATTACATTCGCCTGTCGCAGGTGAAAAAAGACGGCGCGTTGATTGGCTACCGGGTGAACCCGGGCAGTGAGCGGGCCTTGTTTGATGCGGTGGGGTTACAGCCCGATGATCTGGCGGTGAGCCTCAATGGCAATGATTTAACGGATCCGGCCGTGATGGCCCGGCTGTGGACAGAATTGTCCGAGGCCTCTGAATTTATGTTAACGGTCGAGCGGGAAGGCCAGTTACACGATATTTATATTGAGTTGCGCTAACGCACGCGACAACGAGCAGGAGTTTTTTGTGAAAAAATGGATGGGGAAAAGTGCCCTGTGGCTGGCCGGAAGTTTGCTGTGCAGCTCAGCACTTGCCAATGAATTCAGCGCCAGCTTCAAAGGAACGGATATTCAGGAATTCATTAATATTGTCGGGCGTAATTTGCAGAAAACCATCATTGTCGATCCGGCGGTGCGTGGCCAGGTCAATGTGCGCAGTTATGATTTGCTGAACGATGAGCAGTACTACCAGTTCTTCTTAAATGTGCTGTCCGTTTATGGGTTTGCCGTGGTTGAGATGGAAAACGGCGTACTCAAAGTGATCCGCGATAAAGATGCGAAAATCTCGGCCATTCCTGTGGTTGATGGCTCTGATCGTGTGCAGGGCGACGAAGTCGTCACTCGCGTGATTGCGGTGCGGAATGTCTCGGTCCGGGAGCTGTCGCCGCTGCTGCGTCAGCTCAATGATAACGCCGGAGCCGGGAACGTGGTGCACTATGATCCGGCCAACATCATTATGATCACCGGGCGGGCCGCGGTGGTGAATCGCCTGGCGGAAATCATCGAGCGGGTCGATCGCGCCGGGGATAAAGAAATTGATGTCGTTGAGCTCAACAATGCGTCGGCGGCAGAAATGGTGCGGATTGTCGAAGCGCTGAACAAGTCGGCGGACGCCAAATCGACGCCGGAGTTCCTGCAACCCAAACTGGTCGCCGATGAACGGACCAATGCGGTGCTGCTGTCCGGAGACCCGCAGGTGCGTAATCGCCTGAAACGCCTGATTCGCCAGCTCGACAAAGAGATGGCGACCTCGGGGAATAACCGGGTGATTTACCTCAAATACGCCAATGCCGAAGACTTGGTCGAGGTGCTGAAGGGGGTTTCCGAGAACCTGCAGGCCGAAAAACAGGGCGGCAGCAAGAATCCCGTGGGCGGCAAGTCAGAGGTGATGATCTCTGCGCACGTCGATACCAACGCCCTGATCCTGACGGCGCCGCCCGATATTATGCGCGCGCTGGAAAACATTATTGCCCAGCTGGACATTCGCCGGGCCCAGGTGCTGATTGAGGCGATGATCGTTGAGCTGTCCGAAGGCGATGGCATCAATTTCGGTGTGCAGTGGGGCTCGCTCGATGGCGGGGTGGTCCAGTTCGGCAACTCCGGGGTGCCGATCAGCCAGTTCGCGATTGGCTTGGAAGAAGCCAAAGATGTGCCGGGCTCGACAGTGATTAATTCTGACGGCACACGAACTGTGAATGAACCGACCCAGGGGGATTTCAGTACCTTGGGCAGTGTCCTGGGGGGCGTCAACGGTGCCGCGCTAGGGATCGTGATGGGCGACTGGACCGCGCTGGTCAATGCCGTGGCTTCCGATCGCAACTCCAACATTCTGTCCTCGCCGAGCATTACCGTGATGGACAACGGCGAAGCCTCGTTCATTGTTGGTGAAGAAGTGCCGGTGGTGACGGGCTCAACGTCCAGCTCGAACAACGACAACCCGTTCCAAACCGTTGAGCGCAAGGAAGTGGGGATCAAGCTCAATGTGACGCCGCAGATCAACGAAGGGGATTCGGTGCAGCTGAAGATCGAGCAGGAAGTGTCGAATGTCCTGGGGGCCGACGGTGCGGTAGATGTGCGCTTCTCCAAGCGTCAGCTGACCACCTCGGTGCTGGTTCAGGATGGCCAGATGATCGCCCTGGGCGGATTGATCCAGGAGCAGGTTGACGAAAGCGAGCAGAAAATTCCGCTGCTGGGGGACATCCCAATCCTGGGCCACCTGTTCAAATCGACCAATACCACCAAGGCCAAGACCAACCTGATGGTGTTCATCAAGCCGACCATCATTCGCGATGGCGTGACGGCGGATGGCATCACCCAGCGCAAATATAACTACATCCGGGCCGAGCAGCTGTTCCGTGCGGATAAAGGCCTGCGCCTGATGCCGGATGCCCAGACGCCGGTGTTGCCGAAATACGGTGAAGATATTTCGCTGCCGCCGGAAGTGCGGGCCTTTGTGGCGCAGCTGGAGACAGAGTAATGGATATGGATAGCGCGCAGGCATTCACACCACTGCAGCCCCTGTTCCGGTTACCTTTTTCCTTTGCCCGCCGTCATCAGGTGGTGCTGGAATCCAGCGATCAGGGCCGAACCCTGTTTTATTGCGGCGTGCTGAGTGCACCGGTCCTGGCGGAAATCCGCCGGGTCAGCGGCGGCGGATTTACCCCGCAGGCGCTGGATGAGAAGGCATTTGAGCAGAAGCTGACGGAAGCGTATCAGCGTGATTCGTCGGAAGCGCGCCAGCTGATGGAAGATTTGGGTTCGGACAGCGATGATTTCTTCTCGCTGGCCGAGGAGTTGCCGGAGACCGAAGATCTGCTCGAGTCGGAAGACGATGCGCCGATCATCAAGCTGATCAACGCCATGCTGGCTGAAGCGATCAAAGAAGCGGCGTCTGATATCCATATCGAAACATTCGAGAAAGTGCTGTCGATCCGTTTCCGGGTCGACGGGGTGCTGCGGGAAGTGCTGCAGCCGAGCCGGAAACTGGCCCCGCTGCTGGTCTCGCGGATCAAGGTCATGGCCCGGTTGGATATCGCGGAAAAGCGGGTGCCGCAGGATGGCCGGATCTCCCTGCGGATCGGGGGCCGGGCGGTGGATGTGCGGGTCTCAACCATGCCTTCCTCGCACGGCGAGCGGGTGGTGCTGCGTCTGCTCGATAAGAATGCCACCCGGCTGGATCTCCATAGCCTGGGGATGACTGCAGGGAACCACAAAAACTTTCAGCGAATTATCCAGCGCCCGCACGGGATTATCCTGGTCACCGGCCCGACCGGCTCGGGGAAATCAACTACCTTGTATGCCGGATTGCAGGAGCTCAACGGCAAAGAGCGCAACATTCTGACCGTAGAAGACCCCATCGAATTTGATATCGACGGGATCGGCCAGACGCAGGTCAATACCAAGGTGGATATGACCTTTGCCCGGGGGCTGCGGGCAATCCTGCGTCAGGATCCGGATGTGGTGATGGTCGGGGAAATCCGGGACCTGGAAACGGCCTCGATTGCTGTCCAGGCCTCGCTGACCGGTCACATGGTGATGTCGACCCTGCACACCAATACCGCGGTGGGGGCGATCACCCGACTGCGTGATATGGGGATTGAGCCGTTCCTGATCTCTTCTTCATTGCTGGGCGTGCTGGCCCAGCGCCTGGTGCGTACCTTGTGCAAATCGTGCCGGGAGCCGTATGAAGCGGATGCCGAGCAGAAGAAACTGTTCGGCCTGCGTGCCGACGAGCCGCTGACCCTGTACCGGGCGGTCGGATGTGACGCCTGTAATCACAAGGGCTATCGCGGACGGACCGGGATCCACGAGCTGTTGCTGGTGGATGACAACGTGCAGGAGCTGATCCACGCCGAAGTCGGAGAGATGGCGATTGAGAAAGCTATTCGCGGCCATACCCCGAGTATTCGCGACGACGGACTGACCAAAGTCCGGGCCGGTGTGACTACGCTGGAAGAAGTGATGCGTGTCACCAAAGAGGGGAGCTAAATGGCGGCGTTCCAATACAAGGCGCTCGATGCCCGGGGCCGGCAGAAAAAAGGCGTGCTGGAAGGTGATACTGCCCGTCAGATCCGCCAGCAGCTGCGTGAGCAGGGGTTGATCCCGGTCGAAGTGGTGCAGAGCCTGGCGCAGGAGAAGAAAAAAGCCGGCGGCGGCTTTCACCTGCGCCGGGGGATCAGTACCGCAGAGCTGTCGCTGATCACCCGCCAGCTGGCGACGCTGGTTCAGGCGTCGATGCCGCTGGAAGAGTGCCTCAAGGCGGTGGCTGAGCAGAGCGAAAAACCGCGGCTGAAGAACATGCTGCTGGCGGTGCGCTCGCGGGTCGTGGAAGGCTACACCCTGGCCGACAGCATGGCCGAGTATCCGCATATTTTTGACCAGCTGTTCCGGGCCATGGTGGCGGCCGGCGAAAAGTCGGGCCATCTCGATACGGTCCTGAACCGGCTGGCCGATTACACCGAAAATCGCCAGCAGATGCGCAGCAAGCTGCAACAGGCGATGATCTACCCGACCATGCTGACCCTGGTGGCGATTGCCGTCGTAGCCTTTTTGCTGGCGACGGTGGTGCCGAAAATTGTCGACCAGTTTGTCCAGATGGGGCAGGAGCTGCCGACCATCACCGAGATACTGCTGGCGGCCAGTAATTTTGTGCAGAACTGGGGTGTCCTGGTGCTGATTGTGGTGCTGGGCACGCTGTTGCTGGTCAAGGCAGCGCTGCGAAAACCGGATGTGCGTCTGCGCTGGGATCGCTGGGTGATGGGGATGCCGGTGATCGGCAAGGTGGCCCGGGGCCTCAATACCTCGCGATTTGCCCGGACCCTGTCGATTTGTACCTCCAGCGCGATCCCGTTGCTGGAGGGGATGAAGGTGGCCTCAGAAGTGATGACCAATACCTGGGTGAACCGTCAGGTGCTGGAAGCTGCCGATAAGGTGCGTGAAGGGGCCAGCCTGCGAGTCTCGCTCGAGCAGACCAAGCTGTTTCCGCCGATGATGCTGCATATGATTGCCAGTGGGGAACGCAGTGGTGAGCTGGAGCAGATGCTGACGCGGGCAGCCGATAACCAGGATCGGGATTTTGAATCGCTGGTGAATATGGCGCTGGGGATTTTTGAACCGTTGCTGATTGTGGCAATGGCAGGCATTGTGATGTTTATCGTGGTTGCCACGTTGATGCCGATTATTGCGCTCAATAACATGGTTGGCATGTAAGTTTTATTTTTTGGAGGTTTTTCAATGCAACGCAAACAACGCGGCTTTACGCTGCTCGAAGTAATGGTCGTGATCGTGATCCTGGGTGTGCTGGCCAGTCTGGTGGTGCCGAATCTGCTCGGGAACAAAGAGAAGGCCGATCAGCAGAAAGTCGTTACGGACATCAGTGCGCTGGAGCAGGCACTGGATATGTATAAGCTGGATAACAGCGTCTACCCGACCACGGATCAGGGGCTGGATGCGCTGGTCTCGATGCCGTCCTCCAGTCCGGAGCCGCGCAACTACCGTAACGGTGGTTACATCAAGCGCTTGCCGCAGGACCCTTGGGGCAATGAATACCAGTATGTGATGCCGGGTGAACATGGTCCGGTGGATATCTTCAGCCTGGGTGCCGACGGCCAGGAAGGCGGTGAAGGGGTCAATACTGACATCGGCAACTGGAACATGCTGGACTACTAAGCCGGCTGTGCACCGAGAGAGATTGTGATGAAACGTGCGGCAGGCTTTACCCTGATCGAACTGATGCTGGTGCTGGTGTTACTGGCCACCAGTGCGGTGGCGGTGATTGCGACCTTCCCTGAAAAGCAGGAAGACCGGGTGAAAGAAGAAGCCACACGTTTTCATCATCTGGTGCAGTTGCTGGGTGAAGATGCCCTGCTCAACGGGCTCGATTACGGGATCCGGGTCGAGCGGGGCAGTTACCAGTTTCTTCAGCTAACCGGTCAGCAATGGAAACCGCTGGAGTCCTCCCGTTATTTTACCCGGGTCGAGATGGATGATGATATCCGGCTGCGGGTGGAAATCGGCAGTTACTCCTGGCAGGACAAAGACCGGCTGTTCAAGCCGGGCTCGTTGTTTGATGAAGACCTGTTCGCTGAACAAACTGACAAAGACAAAGTAAAACCACCGCAGGTGGTGGTGATGGCGAGCGGGGAGTACACCCCGTTTACCCTGGAATTTGAAGTCACGGGTGAGAATCAGTTCTGGCGGGTTCAGGCCGATGAAATCGGCCAGTTGCATTTGCTGCCGCCGGGAGAAACCGTGGACAGTCTGGCAGAGCGGAGGCGCTGATGAGAACCGGTCGTGGCATGACCTTGCTGGAAGTGCTGGTCGCCCTGGCGGTATTCGCCACGGCGGCGCTGAGCGTGATGAAAGCCGTCAGCCAGCACCTTAATACGCTGGGCTACCTGGAAGAGAAAACCTTTGCGGCCATGGTGGCCGATAACGAGTTGGCCAAAGTCCGGCTGTCGGGCGAGATCCCGACTTCGGAGAAGAAAGGCAAGTCTGAGCTGGCCGGCCGGGAATGGTACTGGTCGATTAAAAGCAGCAAGACCGCCGATGGATTTCTGCGGGCACTGGATGTGACGGTTGCGACCGATGCAGCCCGTAAGCAGTCGGTGGTCACCCTGAGAACTTATGTTGAAAACTAATCGTATCATCGCAGCCCGCAGCCGCCGGGGTTCATCGCACCCGGGCTTATTGCGCCCGGGTCAAAAGGGATTCACGCTGCTGGAAGTGCTGGTCGCCATCGCGGTGTTTGCAATGCTGAGTTTGTCGGCCTATCAGGTGATGAACGGGGTGCAGATCAGCGATCAGCAGTCGCGTGAACACAACGAGCGGCTGCAGCAGATCCAACGTGCCGTGGTGATGATGGATAATGATTTTCGTCAGATAGTCGCCCGCCAGAGCCGGAATCAGGGTGAGGAGCCCAGCGGGAAGTTGTTGCTGAGCGGGGAATACCTGCTCGATTCGTCCAGCGACGGGATCATGTTCACCCGCGCCGGATGGCAGAACCCGCAGCAGATGTTTCCCCGTGGCGAGAATGTCCGGGTCGGGTATCGCATTGTGGACGATACTCTGGAGCGGGTCTGGTTCCGCTACCCGGATACGGTGGTCGGTGCCGAGCCGTTGGTCCGCCCGATCCTGCCCAAAGTCACTAAGCTGGAAGTGCGCTTCTACCATGACAAGAAGTGGCTGGAGAGCTGGGGGCAGGATGCCACCTTGCCGGAAGGGGTCCGGATCCGGCTGACGCTGGAAGATTTTGGCGACATCGAACGGGTGTACATGCTGCCGGTCTCGGCCCTGGCGCCGAAAGCCAAGGAGGAGAGCTGATGAAGCAGCAGCGTGGGGTGGCCCTGATTGTCGTGCTGATGCTTCTGGCACTGATGACGCTCCTGGCCGCCCAGATGAGTGAACGCTTACAATTGAATTTTTACCGGGTGGAAAACCAGCTGCAGAACCAGCAGGCCTACTGGTATGCGCTGGGGATGGAAGAGCTGGCAAAAGTTGCTGTTGATCAGAGCCTGAAAGACAGCGACACCGTGAATTTGAGCCAGGTGTGGGCGACCCGGGGACAGCGTTATCCGCTGGACGGTGGGGAGGCGCTGGGGAATATCTACGATCGTCAGGCCTGTTTTAATCTCAATGCCCTGTCGGAGCTCCCCCTGCCGGATGATCGCAGCCAGAAGCCGTTTCTGGTGCGAACGCTGCAAAGTATTCTGGAAGAGAGCGGGATTGACAGCTATGAAGCCGAAGTGGTCGCTGACTCCAGTTGGGAATACGTGGATCCGGCCGAACCGGTGAATGCGCCGTTCGGGGCCGGGGACAGCACCTATGAAGGGTTTCAGCCGCCTTACCTGCCGCCGATGGGGTTGATGGCCGATGTCAGTGAATTCCGGGCGGTCAACGGGGTCAGCGCCCAGATTTATCAAAAAGCCCAAGCGTTGCTGTGTGCGTTACCCAGCCGGGATCTGGTCATTAACGTCAATACGCTTGAAGAGGCCCAGGCCGCTTTGCTGGTAGGGCTGTTTGCGCCTGAGTTACCGATGTCCGACGCCGCCACGCTGATCAGTAATCGTCCCCATGACGGCTGGCAGACGGTGGATGTCTTTATGGGCGAGTCGGCGATTAGCCGCCTCAGCAGTGATGCCCAGAAGCGCGCCAAGGAGCACCTGGCGGTCAGCAGTAATTATTTCCAGCTGGATACTGAGATCCGAGTGGATCGATCCAGAGTAAGACTTGTGGCCCTGATGAAACGTGAGGGTCAGGACAAGGTGACAGTCGTTCGTCGCCGTTATGGAGGAATCAGTGAGCGAGTTTCTGACGATAAGGCTCAGTAGTCGACCGGAGCAGCCGGTGCAATGGCTGGTCTGGTCGCGACAGCAGAAAGAAGTGATAGCGTCGGGTCAGCTGGCCGGTCTGGACCAGCTGAGTGAGCTGGAAGAGTATGCCGCCCAGCGTCCGGTGTTTGCACTGATCCCTGCCAGTGATGTGTTGCTGACGGAAGTGGTGATCCCGTCCGGCAGTAGCCGGCAGTTGGCGACCGTATTGCCGTACCTGCTGGAAGAAGAGTTGGCGCAGGATGTGGATGCGCTGCATGTGCACCTGCTCAAGCGGGAAGGACAGACCGCCCATGTGGCGGTGGTTGAGCATCGCAAGATCCAGACCTGGCTGGCGGCATTGGCCGATGCCGGGATGGATGTGAAGAAGCTGGTTCCCGACTGCCTGTGTCTGCCCTTGTTCCGGGACAGCTATACCGCGGCGGAGTTGGAAGATCAGTGGCTGATCCGTCAGTCGGAAACCCTGGGCATTTGTGCTGAATCCTCCTGGCTTTCGGCCTGGTTACTGGCGCAGAAAGCACCGATCACGGCAGAAGTGGCTGATGAGGAGGAAGAGGAGGCGGCGCGTGAATCGGTGGAACCTCCGGCTTCTCAGCCGGTTGATGCCGGGGAAGCTGTGGACAGCAGCGCGGTGTTGATCCGTCATTATACCCCGGCACCGGCAGGTGCCCCGGGTCAGTGGCAGGCCGAAACCCCGGAGTTGGTGATGCAGTTGTTGGCGCTGGGGGCAGATGACAGCGGGACCAACCTGCTGTCAGGGCCGTATAAGCGGCAACCGGCCTGGCGTAAATATCTCAAGCCTTGGCGTAAAGTGGCCATCGCAGCCGGTTTGGTGCTGGTGGCGATGGTGGCCGAGCACCTGATGTCGATCCAGCAGATGGAACAACAGGCGCTGGCCTATAAATCCGAAAGCGAGCGGATCTTCCGCCAGGTGCTTCCGCAGTTTAACCGGATCCCGTCGCAGAGTTACCTCAAGCGTCAGATGAACAGTGAACTGGCCCGTCTGGGCGGCGCGGGAAGCAATGAAGGATTGCTGCCGTGGCTGGCGCAACTGCAGCCGGCGCTGAGCAAAGTGCCGCAACTCAATATTCTGAACGTGAAATATGATCAGAATCGTGCCGAATTGCGGTTGCAGGCGAGCTCGGCAGAGTTCCAGCATTTCGAACAATTGCGCCTGTTGTTGACCGAGCAGTTTGAGGTCGAGCAGGGGCAGCTCAATAAAGTGGAAAATCAGGTAACCGGCGCAGTCGTGTTAAGGAGAAAATCATGAATGCGTGGTGGAAATCCCTGAGTGGCCGCGAACAGCGTCTGGTGCTGGGCGGGGGGATCGCCTTGGTGCTTGCCGTGCTGTATTGGGGGATCTGGCAGCCGCTGTCCAGCCGGGCTGATCTGGCCGCGCAACAGTTGCAGACGGAGCGCCAGCTGCTCAATTGGGTTAGTGGCAAGGCAGATGAAATTACGGCCCTGCGTGCCCGTTCCGGGAGCAGCGGTATGGTCAGTGACCAGGGACTGAACCAGGTCGTGAATGAAACCACCCGCCGGTTCCGGATTGAGCTGATCCGGATGCAGCCCCGTGATGATGCGGTTCAGGTCTGGGTACAGCCGTTGCCGTTCAATACCCTGGTCAACTGGCTGGCGTTTTTGAAAGACGAGCATGGCATTGAAGCGCAGTTTCTGGATGTCTCGAAAGGAGACCGTGCCGGTGTAGTAGAAGTCAGTCGTTTACAGTTGGGCCGGGGATAGTTGTGAAGTATAAGTTACTCGTCAGTGTTTCATTTCTCGTGGTGTTGGTCGCCAGTATGGTGGCGCATGTGCCGATCAGCTGGGTGTGGCAACAAGTACCGCCGGTCCGGGGTCTGGCGTTGTCCGGGCTCAGTGGCACACCCTGGCAGGGAAGCGCTGATCAAGTGGCCTGGCAGGGCCAGAATCTGGGGCGCGTGCAGTGGCAGATGGATCTGGCTGCACTGTTTTCGGCTCAGGCGGCGTTCGATGTCCGCTTCGGGCAGGGCAGTGACATGAATCTGGTTGGGCGGGGCCGGGTTGGTTACCGTGCCCAGGGACCTTTTGCGGAAAATCTGCTGGTCTCGTTGCCGGCGCAGCAGGTGATGGCGCGTGCCAAGGTTCCGGTCCCGATCACGCTGGCCGGCAATCTGGAGCTGACGGTACGGGATTATCAGTTTCAGGCACCTTTCTGCGCGGAGCTAAACGGCACCCTGGCTTGGACGTCGGGCGCTGTCAGCACGCCGATGGGAGGATTGAATCCGGGCTCGGCGATTGCCGATCTGTCTTGTGCCCAGGGGAAGGTGGTTGCGGTTGCGAACCAGTCGTCGACTGACGTTTCGAGTGAATGGCAGGCTGAGCTGACGCCGAACCGTCAATACGCCCTGAACGGCTGGTTCAAACCGGGCGCGGCGTTTCCGGCACAACTGGGCCAGCAACTGAAGTGGTTGGGTAACCCGGACTCGCAAGGGCGTTACCCGCTCAACTACCGTGGTCGGCTCTAGCAGAAGCGGAAATCACCGATTCAACTTAACGCTTTTGCGATCATTTGCTTTATTTCATTCGGCTATTGACCTTAAATAGCCCATATTCAGTGGCACGGTAAAGTCGCATCAGACACGGCCGGCCACGGGTCAATGCGACGGTAATACAGGATAACGTCATGGCGGCGGACAACAACAAACCTGAAATTCTGGCGACCAAAGTGGTCGCACAATCCCGGCTTTTTAAGATTGAATCGCTGGATTTACGGTTTTCCAACGGCGTTGAGCGCACCTACGAGCGGATGAAGCCCAGCGGCCGACATGCCGTGCTGGTGGTGCCGGTTACGGCCGAAGGCGATTTGCTGCTGATCCGCGAGTATGCCGCCGGAACCGATCGTTACGAGCTGGGCTTCCCGAAAGGCCTGGTGGATCCGGGCGAAAGCGCAGAAGTGGCGGCAGACCGGGAGCTGAAAGAAGAGATTGGGTTTGGGGCCCGTCAGCTTCGCCCACTGAAAGAAGTGGTACTGGCACCGTCGTATTTTTCCAGCCGAATGACCCTGTTTCTGGCCGAGGATCTCTATCCGGAGCGACTGGCCGGGGATGAGCCGGAGCCGCTGGAAATCGTGCGCTGGCCGCTGAGTCAGGCGGAAGAGCTGCTCACTCATGTCGATTTTGCCGAATCGCGCAGCATTACGGCCTTATTCCTGGCCTTACAACAACTTTCCCGATAGGAGCGAATGATGGATTTATCGAACCTATTACCGTCGGTTATCGACATTGCCCGGGCTTCCGGTCAGGTGATCCTGGATATTTACCAGCACGGCCAGTTCGAAAAGCAGGTCAAAAATGACAACACCCCGGTGACCAGTGCCGATCTGGCGGCGCATAAGCTGGTGGTTGAGCGCCTGACCGAGCTGACCCCGGATATTCCGGTCTTGTCAGAGGAAGATGCCGGGATCCCGCTGTCGGAGCGCAGCCAGTGGCAGCGTTACTGGTTGGTCGATCCGCTTGACGGGACCCAGGAGTTTATTGCCGGTAGCGGTGATTTTGCGACGATTATTGCTTTAGTGGCAGATAACCAACCGGTGATGGGGGTGGTGTACGCGCCGATCTCCGGGGTCGCGTATTACGCTTATCACGGCAAAGGGGCCTGGAAGATCACGCCGGAGGGCGAGGCGGTCCGGATCTCAACCCATAAACATGAGCTGCCAACCCAGTCGATTGCCGTGGCGATCAGCCGTCGCCAGGATATTCAGGCGATCACCAATCGCCTGGATCCGTCGCTGAACTATGATTTGGTGCCGCTGGGCTCGGCAGCGCTGAAATCGTGTCTGGTCGCCGAAGGCGCGGTGGATTGCTACCTGCGCCTGGGTCCGACCGGGGAGTGGGACACGGCGGCAACGCAATGTATTGTTGAAGAAGCCGGCGGTCGGATCCTCAATACGCACCTGACGCCGCTGTCTTACAACGAGCGCGATACGCTGGAGAACCCGAATTTCATTACGCTGGGCGATGAGTCGCTGCCGTGGTCGACGATTCTGACGCCGGATAATCGGATGATGGAAGTGTGAGGATTGCCTGTCAGGCAGGATAAAAACGGAGCTGCGGCTCCGTTTTTTGTTGGGGGTTACGCCATGTGCGACGAGACCCCTCGTTTCCGGCCGGCTCAGAACAGGCGGTTCAAGCCGTTCAATGCTGCTACCCGGTAGGCTTCGGCCATGGTCGGGTAGTTGAAGGTGGTATTGGCGAAGTAGTCGATGGTATTGCCTTCGCCTTTTTGCTCCATGATCGCCTGGCCGATGTGGATGATCTCGGCTGCCCGTTCACCGAAGCAGTGGATCCCGAGGATCTCTTTGGTTTCGCGATGGAACAGGATTTTCAGGCTGCCCACTTCGGTCCCGGCAATCTGGGCGCGGGCCAGATGTTTGAACTGCGAGCGGCCGACTTCGTACGGGATTTTCTCTGCGGTCAGCTCCTGCTCGGTTTTGCCGACGGAGCTGATCTCCGGGATGGTGTAGATCCCGGTCGGGATATGCTCGATCAAACAGCCTTCCGCTTCCCCGTTGCTGATGGCTTGGGCCACGAACCGGCCCTGGTCGTAAGCGGCGCTGGCGAGGCTCGGGTAGCCAATGACATCCCCCACGGCGTAGATATGTTCGACATCGGTTTGATAGTTGTTGTTGACCTTGAGCTGGCCGCGCGAGTCCGGCACCAGACCGACATTCTCGAGCTTCAGGCGATCGGTGTTCCCGGTCCGGCCATTGGCATACAGCAGGCAGTCGGCACGCATTTTCTTGCCCGATTGCAGGTGAAGGATCACGCCATCGTTGGTTCCTTCGATCCGCTCGTAGGTTTCGCCGTTGCGGATCATCGCGCCGCTGTTCCACAGGTGGTAGGAGAGCGAGTCGGAAATTTCGTTGTCGAGAAATTCCAGCAGGCGCTCCCGGGTATTGATCAGGTCGACCTTCACGCCCAGGCCGCGGAAAATCGAGGCATATTCACTGCCGATCACCCCGGCACCATAAATCAGGATATGACGAGGGTCGTGCTTGAGCCGCAGGATCGAGTCGCTGTCGTAAATCCGGCTGTGGTCAAAGTTGACATCTGCCGGGTGGTAAGGGCGAGAGCCGGTGGCGATGACAAACTGGTCGGCAGAATAGCGGTCGAAGCTGCCGTCTGCGGTTTTCACGGCGACGGTGTGGTTGTCGACAAAGCTGGCTTCGCCGTGGATGATGGTGCAGTGGTTGCGATCGTAAAACCCCTGGCGCATCCGGGTCTGTTTGCTGACTACATCCTGGGCGTGGCCGAGGATCTGGCTGAAGGTACTGTGGAGGCTGGAGTTGTTCTTGCAGTAGAGCGGGTTTTGGTTAAATTCGATGATCCGGCTGACGGCATGGCGCAGGGCTTTGGACGGAATGGTCCCCCAGTGGGTACATCCGCCGCCGACGCTGTTCTCCCGCTCGATAATCGCAACATTAAAGCCTGCTTTGGTGAGCCCCATCGCAGCCCCTTCGCCCCCCGGGCCGCTGCCAATAATAATGGCATCAAAATGCTGGGCATGTGGTTGTTTCGACTTAGTCATTGTTCAGGCCTTTCTTATCATCCTTGCAACATTGCTTACGTGATAGTTTAACTTTTTCCTGAAGTCGGTAAAATCAGGGGGCTGTGATAGATAGGTGGCGATCACGTTGTGGGGCCGTAACTCTGTGAGCTGGCTGTTAAAAGTGACAAATACTGCTTTAATTCAGCTGCGGTCGGGAATTACTATGTTCTGATTGCCGTGAAAAGGGCAATTTTCGCTGAACCGGCGAACAAAAGCGCGTATAGTTGCAAAAAAGGTTACAGAGAAACAACAAGTTCATGGGAATCAGGGCTCAGCAAAAAGAAAAAACCCGTCGCTCACTGATTGATGCTGCATTTAATCAGCTCAGTGCCGAGCGCAGCTTTTCGAGTCTCAGTCTACGTGAAGTCGCTCGGGAAGCCGGGATTGCGCCCACCTCGTTTTATCGCCATTTCAAGGATATGGATGAGCTGGGTCTGACCATGGTGGATGAAGGCGGTTTGATCCTTCGTCAGTTGATGCGCCAGGCGCGTCAGCGCATTGCCAAAGAAGGCAGTGTGATCCGTACCTCTGTAGAAACATTTATGGAATTTATTGAAAGCAGCCCGAATGTGTTTCGGTTGCTTTTGCGCGAGCGCTCCGGCACTTCGCCGGCGTTTCGCGCCGCTGTCGCTCGGGAAATTCAGCACTTCGTTGCGGAGCTGACCGAGTATCTGGAAGCGAAAACTGGTGTGACGCACGATGAAGCCTATACTCAGGCGGAGGCGTCGGTCACGCTGGTGTTCAGCTCGGGGGCGGAGGCGCTGGATCTGGACAACCACGCGCGTGCGGAGCATGCGGAAAGATTGATTATGCAATTGCGAATGATTGCAAAAGGTGCCTATTGGTATCGTAAAGAGCGTGAGCGTCGAGAGCTCAGGCAGAAACTCTAACTTTATTGTGTTGGTGAAGGATATGAACAAGGAACAAGTAAAAGCTGAACGTAAAACACTGCTGCTGTCTTTTCTGGCAGGTCTGTGCGGCAATGCGACGTTGGCTGTATTCACATCAAGTGCTGTACCGTTTTCTATTTTTCCTGTTATTGCGTTTGGCCTGGCAGCGTACTGCCTGTATCAGGAATACCTGAGCAAGCCGATGACAGAAGGGACACCGGCGATCGCCTTCGCCTGCTTCCTGGCAGGTGCGTTTGGCTACTCCGGCTTCATGCGGGCACAGTTCCCGGACATGGGCTCTAACTTCCTGCCGCTGATGATCACGCTGGGTCTGCTGCTGTGGGTTGCTTACAAGCTGGGGATCATGTTGCCAAAGAAGATCGAAAGCACTGAAGCGCAAGTGTAATTTGCACTTTCAGTTGGATGATAAAAAAGGCGCCGAGGGCGCCTTTTTTATGGTCTGTGATTGCCGGAGCTCGGGTTATTTCCGCTCCAGCAGCACGCCCGCTTCCATGTGGTGGGTATACGGGAACTGATCAAACAAAGCAAAGCGGGTAATGCGGTGTGTTTCGCCCAGAATCGCCAGGTTCTCTTTCAGGGTTTCTGGATTACATGAGATATACATGATGCGATCGTAAGCCTGCACCATCCGGCAGGTGCCTTCATCCATCCCCGCACGTGGCGGATCAACAAAGATGGTGTTGCAATTGTAGCTGCTGAGATCGATGCCGGCATTTTTCAGGCGGCGGAACTCGCGCTTACCTTCCATCGCTTCGGTAAACTCTTCTGCCGACATTCGAATGATTTGGACATTGTCGATGTGATTGGCGGCAATGTTGTACTGAGCAGAATCCACGGAGGGTTTTGCCAGCTCTGTCGCCAGAACCCGCTCAAAGTTCTTGGCCAGTGCCAGGGAGAAGTTGCCGTTGCCACAGTAGAGTTCCAGCAAATCGCCGGCGCTGTCTTCGGTACAGTCGACGGCCCACTCCAGCATCTTCTGCGCCACTACGCCGTTCGGTTGGGTAAAGCTGTTTTCAACCTGCTGGTAGGTCAGGGTGCGATCATGAACGGTGAGTTTTTCAATCACGTGTTCCTGATCCAGGACAATCTTCTGCTTGCGGGCCCGGCCAATGAAGTTCAGGTTAAACCCTTCATCATTCAGGCGTTGCTTGAGGGCTTTGGCCTCGCGAACCCATTCTTCGTCCAGTTGGCGGTGATACAGCAGCGACACCAGGATCTCACCGCTCAGGGTCGACAGGAAATCAACCTGGAACAGTTTATGACGCAGGGTTTTGACTGGTTTGAGCGCATCAACCAGCAGTGGCATCAGATCGTTGATCAGACGGCTGGCGGCCGGGAACTGATCCACACGGTATTTCTGACGGGTTTCCTGGTTGAACATGATGTAGTAGAGATTATCGCCTTCGTGCCACACACGAAATTCGGCGCGCATCCGGTAATGCTCGGCAGGTGAGGCAAACACCTCAAGTTCAGGGGTTTCAAAATCCGCGAAGATATTTTGAATACGCGCTGCCTTTTCATCTAGCTGTGCCTGGTACTCAGCCGGATTGATGTCGGTGGATGCCATGTTGGGTGCCTCAAACTGCTCAAAATAAGAGCGCAGATTTTATTGCATTGTTGACTGATGTCCAGTGTTGAGACGGATAAAAGTGTTGCTCGAAGCGTATTGTCATATTCCATAACAAACAAAACTAGACATTCATCATGAGGATAACTAGCATTCGCCCTGCACGGGTTTGCCTGAATTCAGGTAGGGAACACGGTGAAATTCCGTGACTGACGCGCAGCGGTGAGAGAGAACGAAAGCACATGGACGTTAGTTCCGAACACTGCTTCGAAAGACGGTGCAAAGCCGTTGATAAAGAAGTGGGAAGTTGTTGCCTAGGTGGTTGTTCAACCATGCTCTTAAGTCCGAAGACCGACTCGTGTACTGAGCAAGAGTTTGCTTTGTAATTAACGCGACTTAAGGTATCTAAATAATGAAGAAAACGCTTTTAGCAGTGGCGTTGGCACCTGTGTGCCTGTCGTCTTTTTCTGTTGCCGCCCAGGACGAGGATGTCATGGTGGTAACAGCCAACCGATTTGAGCAATCCGTCAAAAATGTGATTGCCCCTGTCTCTGTGATCACCAAAGAAGAAATTGACGCAATTCAGGCCAAATCCCTGGCGGAAGTGTTACGGCGTCTGCCGGGTGTGCAAGTAGCAAACCAAGGGGGGCCGGGTCAGAACGCTGAACTATATATTCGCGGTATGTCCTCGAAGAATGTTCTTGTCTTAATCAATGGGGTTCGTTTTGGCAGTGCGACATTAGGGTACGCGAACTTTTCAGCCATTCCTCTTTCAGGTGTAGAGCGAATTGAGTTTGTTCGTGGCCCAAGAGCCGCGGTTTATGGCTCTGATGCTGTGAGTGGTGTGATTAACATTATTACGACCTATCAGGGTAATGATGGTATTACTGTGGATGCAGGCGTTGGCAGCGAGAACTACTATCGTGCAGGTGTCAGTGCTGCAGGTGAGGCTGCAAATGGAGCCTGGGGCAAAATTGCAGCAACCTATGAAACAAGTGACGGCTATGACGTTCAACCAACCAGTGCTAACTCATTCGATAAAGATGATGATGGCTATCGTAACAAGTATGTCGTGGCAGATACGGGTAAGCAGCTCAATGACCATTGGATGGTAAAACTGAATGGTTATTACCAAAATAAATACACTGAATTTGATAACCCTTGGTCAGGCGTTGATCAAAGTAAGAGTGATTTGTATAACGTTGCGGGAGTGCTGCAGTATCAAGGCAATGCACTTTTTTCGACATTCACTCTGGCAAACAACTCAGATGAAGCGGAATCGTATGGACAAGGAACAGACCCGAGTACGATTGAAACGCAACGCACAACAGCATCTTGGGCAAATATTTACCAACTGAACAGCCAGGTACAGTTGGGTGGTGGACTGGATTGGTATACCGAGGACGTAACCAACAGTGCAACGCAATACACAGAAACGAAGCGTGATAATACTGCTGTTTATCTCATGGCGCTTTATGACCGTATGCCCTTCCAGCTCGAGGGGAATGTGCGTCATGATGACCATGAGGCATATGGTGGAGAAACTACTTGGCAAGCTGGAGCCGGTTGGTCTTTTGTAGAAAATATGCGGGTAACTGCTTCAGCAGGAACTGCATTTAAAGCACCGACGTTTAATGAATTGTATTGGCCTTTACAGTGTTCTTCATGGGGGTGCTATTCTGGAAACCCCAATTTGAAACCTGAAGAATCAGAGCACTATGAGGTGGCGTTAGAAGGAGAGTATAGTCATATTGGTTGGCGTGTTGCTGGGTATCAGAGTGACATTAAGAATCTCATTTCATCCAATAGCGTTACTAATGTGAATGTGGGTAAAGCCGAAATCAAAGGTGTTGAGCTCACAGCAAACTTTGCCACAGGTCCTCTGTATCATGATGTCTCAATGGATTTTATTGATACTGAAGATAAAGACACAGGGAAGGAGCTGCAACGACGAGCAAAAGAAGTTGGTAAATGGAATGTTTATTACTTACTTGATCAGTGGCAGTTTGACCTGAGTTACTTGTATCAGGGTAAGCGTTATGATGATGCGGCGAATACAAAGCGATTGAGTTCGTATTCATTAGTTGATTTGGCGGCGAGCTATTTCGTGACTGACTCACTGACTGTGCGTGGACGAGTGGCGAACCTGTTTGATAAGGACTACGAGACGGTGCGTAATTATCAAGCCCCTGAGCGTGCATACTATTTGAATGCATCCTACGAGTTTTAATGATGAAAACCGCCTTCGGGCGGTTTTTTCGTCTCATGGACATCCAAACGATTGATGAAAACCAAAGTGATTGTCAGCTGGTCTTCCGGGAAAGACTCAACGCTGACCTTAATCAAGCTGCTCGACGATCCCACTGTTGAGGTTGTTGGGTTATATACGACTTACCTGGAAGATGAAGTGCCGTTCCAGGCGACGCCGATTGAAGTACTCAAACAGCAAGTGGCATTAACGGGGCTGCCGTTGGTGCTGATCCCCTTGCCGGAAGTTTTTCCGCCCAATACGGTCTATCAGGCGCGGGTGATCGATGGGCTGCGTCGCAGCGGCCTGGATATCGATGCGGTGGCGTTCGGCGATATGTTTTGCAATGGTATTGCTGAGTACCGGCGTAGCTATATTGAACCGGCGGGTTGGCAATGTTTGTTTCCGTTACTGGGGCGCGATAGTCGGGAGTTGGCTGAGGAAATTCTTCATAGCGGTATTCAAACGCTAATCACCACCGTCGATACGCATCAGCTCGATGGTGAATATTGCGGCCAATGGTACAACGCAGACCTACTGGCCCGGTTGCCACCACATGTCGATCCATGCGGGGAAAACGGGGAGTTTCACACCCTGGTGGTTCAGGCGCCGTGTTTTCAGGAAGCATTGAAAATTCAACGGCTGGAGTGCGAGCGGCAGGCGCGCTTTCACTATCAGCGTTATCAGCTGATTGAACCCGATGGAGAGATATCCACAGAGGGGGATTTCTGATCTGGCAACGAACGCAGTATGATGTGCATCCTGAAATGATGTCTGGTTTGTGGTGAACAGTGAAACGGGTGCTTATTTTTGATTCAGGGGTCGGGGGATTATCCGTCTATCAGGAAATCTATACCCAGCTTCCTTCCCTTCAATATATCTATGCGTTCGATGATGCCGGTTTTCCTTATGGTGAATTACCGGAAACGGTACTGATCAAGCGTACCCGGCATATCGTTTCGCTGTTAGTAGAGCGCCACCACATCGATCTGGTGGTGATTGCCTGTAATACAGCCAGCACTGTGGTATTGCCGACTTTGCGCGCCGAGCTCACGATTCCTGTGGTTGGTGTCGTGCCGGCTATCAAACCCGCAGCATTAATGAGTAAACAAAAAGCGGTGGGCCTGTTGGCAACACCGGCGACGGTAGAGCGGGAATATACCCATCAGCTGATTGCGCAGTTTGCCAGTGATTGTGATGTTTACCGGATTGGTTCGACACGCTTGGTGGAGATGGCTGAAGAGAAGTTGCGGGGAAAAAGTGTTTCTCTTGATGAGCTGGCAGGGATCTTAACGCCATGGCAGGGGAAAGTAGATAGCATCGTGTTGGGCTGCACGCATTTTCCGCTGATCAAGGCCGAGATTGCACAGGCTTTCGGTACTCCGGTTAATATTGTTGACTCCGGGCTGGCGATTGCGAATCGGGTAAAATCTTTGCTGGGGGAGTTGGAGGCGGGAGAGCAATCTGCGTTGGTTTCCAACTATACATACAATAGTGCCGCAGACCCTCATACTGCGGCACTCAATCTTAGTTTAAAATCCTTGAACCTCGGTGCAGTTCAATCGCTTAACTATCCAGGTTTTTAGGTTCGTTAGCTTCACGGACTTTCAGCGTCCGTTGCCCAAACTCTTTATTATTGAGTTGGCTGATAGCTGTGTCGGCATCACCGTTATTCATCACCACAAAACCAAATCCGCGTCGTTTGCCGGTTCGCTTATCTTTCATCAGGCGGACGGCAAAGACTTCACCGTATTCGGCAAAAAGCTTCTTGACCTCACTTTCATTCGCGCGATAAGGCAAGTTTCCGATATAGATGGTTTTGCTGCCTGCTGGTGCTGCCTCTGAACTTGTGGTCGATTCCGGTATTTCAGGCAGGTAGTTCAGCGCAGCGATTGCGGCGATCATACCGAGGATAAAGGCAATGGCTGGTGGGAAAGAAAGCAAGCTAATGATGAGTGCCCCGAGAATGGCAATAGCCCCGAGGGCCATCATGGTTTGTTTGGAAAATTTCATATTAAAAACTACATCGTCATAATGATTATTAAAGGAAGGCTGTGATTGGTTATTTTAACAACAGAGTCACATTGATATTACTTTCATCAGGTTGTAATTACTAGTTGGTGAGTGTGATGATCCTCTAATGTTGAAATTTGAGGCGTCTAGATCAAATTAGTTGAAATAATGACCGAGTGGTAATTTTTTTCAAAAAAACGCTTGTCAGGTATCGCGAACTCTCTATAATGCCGCCTCACCGACACGGAGAGCGGCTTCTTAAAGCAAGAAAGCAAGCAGCGAGTCGGGATGGTGAAAGCCTTCAAAAATAAAGTTTCAAAAAGTGTTTGACACTTCCCTTTGAATCCTTAGAATGGCGCACCTCCTCTGAGCAAAAGCGAATGAGGAAATGTTCTTTAACAATTTGACCATGCAATCTGTGTGGGCACTCGTGAAATGATAGTCAAAAGATTTATCAGTGAACTGAGTGACCAATACGACATAGCTTCGGCTA
>NZ_JAZGTF010000032.1:0-1611 GCF_037389125.1 Photobacterium sp. MCCC 1A19761 | reverse complement strand
GTTGTACTCTTTCCAGTTATCTGTTCGGTAAGTGCTTTTTCCCATGAGGGTGGCCTGTCAGTAAACGTCACAAGATCAGATCACTGACTGCAAGAAAAGTTCACGCCGATTTAGTCAACAAAGCCCCATTATCACGGTCTTCACCGTTCAAGCTTAATATTACATGCGTTCTTTCAGTGATATTCCACCTTAAATTACCGTTATATTGGTACACTTCTGATTCATCATAGTCTGAGCGGGAACCTGGATATTTATTTGTTAAGTACCCTGAACTTTCACGATATCGGCCGGCTATATTAAAACTCAAAACATCTTCTATTAATGCCTGGCCATATGAACCATAAATCATTCGACCATCATACTCGGCAGCTTCTGCAACTAATTTGCCTTCGGGCATACCATCTGGCTGACGGGTAATCACATTAATTACGCCCCCCAAACTACTCTGGCCATATAGGGTACTCTGTGAGCAGGGTGAGAGCACGTATGTTCACTTTTTGAACACCCGTAAATTCCCTCGGGCTGGTTGAGTAATTATTAGACACTTCATACATTTTACACCTGTGGAAAGTGGTTAAAAATCACTCTTTTTGTAGATCCCAACATGCCTTTCATGTGGAGGTTTTACAACTTGTTAACTCACGCTCTCACCCTGACTCTGTGAGCCTCTTAAGAATTCAACACGTTCAACGTTCAACAACCCTAAGTCCATACCATAAACAGAAGAATGTGGTACGCCATTAATGTAAACAGTAATAGGAGATTCTTGAGCAAACGCAGACGTCGCTAAACCACGATAGTTTGGCGACGAAAATACCCCATAGTTATTTGAAATTGCCACATTTGGCAGTGTCTTAATGAATGGTTCAAGGCTGTAAATTCTCTTTTTCTCAAGCTCTTCCCCCGTAGTCACCTGTACCGAAACAGGAATATCTCTAACGTTTTCTTCCGTTTTAGTTGCAGTTACAATCATGACTTCTAATCCATCATGATCTGAGGGTGAACGGTTTGGGGAGTTAATTTCCGCTGAAGCTAGTGCATTTGATGATAGAGCGAACACCACTGATGCGGCGAGCAGTTTCATACGAGTCTGCATGTGAGATCCTTTGAAAGGTTGTGATCCAAAACCCACAAACGATAACCATTATCATTAATGTCAAATATTAAAAAAAGGATTTTTTTCAGCAGAATACGGAGTTTCCATTTAACCCCTCTAAGCTAATGGAAGTCACAAATAAAATGCAATCATTTGTAAATCGATAAACATTAGCCGGAAAAAAGGGCTTAAGACTCCCTCTTCTAGTTTTGATATGAGTAAAAATTTACCGAATCTTACTAAGGTAAATTATAACGAAACCTAGGTGTGGGCTTTTCTTGAAAAAACTCTTGGAGCGGGCAGCGGGAATCGAACCCGCATCATCAGCTTGGAAGGCTGAGGTAATAGCCATTATACGATGCCCGCACAGGAGGTACTGTTCTGACAGCAACCGGGGTGCGTAACGCCATCATGTCAGACCCCACTTAAAAATAAAGTCTTGATTCAGCAGACATGACGGGGGTCACATTCGGCGTGTTCGAATGGATAAAAATTCATCAACCAAAGACCAACGC
>NZ_JAZGTF010000031.1:0-105327 GCF_037389125.1 Photobacterium sp. MCCC 1A19761 | reverse complement strand
GGGGTGCGTAACGCCATCATGTCAGACCCCACTTAAAAATAAAGTCTTGATTCAGCAGACATGACGGGGGTCACATTCGGCGTGTTCGAATGGATAAAAATTCATCAACCAAAGACCAACGCGATGTGTGTCCTGTAACGACAAAAGCCGGCATTTCGCCAGCTTTTGCTCAACTCCAGCCCTTCCTACTTATCAGACGGATATTCACCTTGTTTACGCCGACGTTCTCGACCCGACGCCTGCCAATGCTCATTGGGGTCATAGCTTTCATCGCAAATGTCCAAGGTGAACCCCATATCGACAATTTCTTTCAATGTCAGATTATCAGCAAGTTTGGCAATCTCTCCAGACTTGTTACGTAGCTCCATAACCGCCCACCTTCATCAATAGCCAAGCATCCCAGACTCATGACCGTCCCTGTTGAGCCGAACCAACCATCCCTTGTCAACTTAACTATAGTGCCGCCACGGGTATTTGTCCTCGCGGTGTAGCCCAAAACAAACAGCCCTGCAACATGCAGGGCTGTAGTTATCGACTCATAATAAGTCTCGGTTTAGTGCCGGTCAGATTTGTTGCCAAACGTCGCTGGTTCCGGGCTGTTCTCCTCTAGTCCACCACTTCGCTTTATATTTCATACCGTTATAGACCACAACATCGCCCCCAACATAAACCTGGTTCGCATCCCAAACAGGCAACGCATCTGCCGTGACGGTGACAACGACTGTCGCGCTGGCGGTTGCCTGCCCGTCAGAGACGGTGATAACCAGATCGACGTTGGTATCGGCAGTGACGGCAGGCGCTGTGAACGTAATGTCGGCGCCCGTCGCGGTCGCACCAACCGTCCCGCTGGAAGCGGTATAAGTCAGCGCATCACCATTCGCATCATCAGCCGTCACTGAAATCACGACCTGCTGGCCACTGGCTACTGTAGCTGTTGCCGGTGCAGAAAGAACAGGCGCTGTATTTCCGACATCGCCGGAGCCTTTCACATTGACCACAACATCTTTGACCACTTGTTTACGCCCGTCGCTCACTGTCACGGTCACAACCGCCTGCAAGTCGGTTGCAGTATTCGGTGCCTGATAGGTCACCGTCGCCGTACCATCACCATTTTCAACGACCGTTGCATTGGCTGCCGTGAACATCAGCGGGTCTGCATCTGCATCCGTTGCGGAGACAACAAAGCTAATGACCTGGCCGGCGTTGGCATTTTGTGCCGCCGGTACCGTCAGGACCGGCGCAGCATTCGGCACCGTCCCGGCACTAAAGACCCGATCAATGGCTTCCGCCAGTGGTGAACTTAACTGGGTACATTCTTTGAGTCGAGGCCCACGATTAATGAAGGTTCCTTTACACTCAATATCACCATGGGCCTGCCAGACAATCACCCCGCCCAGTTGGTTATCTACAATGTACTGAGCCTTTTTCTCAATGGCCTGAACATCATCGTAACTGAGGAAGTATTTGCCTTTCACAGCATAAGGCACCTGGGCATTCGCATCCCATTTATGCTCCCATCCCGGCTGCTTCATAATGTAGTTATAGTTCGGCTGACCTTCGAACAGCTTCCAGTTGTCCAAATCCGCCGCAGACAACGTCGGGCCATCAACACTGAAGTTCACGGTCCGTTTGTCTGTCGGCGCTCCAACGTAAGACACCGGCTCTGTGGTTTGAACACCACGACCATAAAATGCTGCGCCGAAGTTAATCTTATTAGCCGGAACGCCTTTTGCTGCCATCCAGTTGCGCAGGTAATCCAGGTTGAACTCGGCAAACTCTTCTTCCGGATAACCATACAATGGCGAGTTATGCCCGGCGACATTTGACCAACCGCCATTGAGGTCGTAGGTCATCATGTTGAAGTAGTCCATTGAGGCAACAAGACGCTGCCAGTTATACCCTTCAAGTTTCGCCGGCGCGGCCGAGAAAGCAGCAGTCAGCAGTTTGTTCGGTCCAATCCGCCCACGAATATCTTCCATTAACTGCTCAAAATCAGCAAAGTCTGTCGGATTGCCAGGGAAGTTCATCCCCCCGCTCCCCGGAAACTCCCAGTCAATGTCGATCCCGTCAAACCCCAGTGCCATCAGCTTATCGATATCGGCCAGGAAACGTGCCTTCTTCACCGGATCGGCAGCCATCTCCGGGAAGTGTTTCGACATACTCCACCCCCCGAGCGAGGCCATGACCTTTACTCCTTTCTGATGGGCCAAGTCAATCAGCCCCGGAGCACCACCGGCTTTCTTCAGCGGGATCGGAAACTGACCGGTGATCCCGGTTGGTTCATGCAGCCACCCCCCGCCGTGAGGAACAAAGCCCTGATCGCGCACTTTTTTCAGCTGTTCGGCATTCCAGGGCTCATCAACCGGGTATTGGTGAATATACTCCAGCTCTCCCCAAAGAATGTGGAAATCCCAGCTGGAATAAACATCCGGGTGCAACAATGGTCCAGGCTCTTGCTGGACATCAGGCTGATAGATATTTTTATTGCGTAAATCCCCGCTGTGCAACGAGCCATCCTTTGCCACACCGAAGAACGAGAAGTTAAGGATCGAGTAAATATCCATATCAATGTTTAAGTGCGTGGCTTCCCCTTTCACACTAAAACCTTCATTCGGGCCTTTCCACGCTTCCCACTGAGTCAAATACCCAATCACTTGCTTATCGTGTGCCGGTGCCGCATGCGCCGTTCCGGCGACGCCGGCCATCAGCATTGCAGCAACAACGCCAGCAACTTTACTTCGGTTAAATCCCTTGTTCATGTTTCACTCCACGTTATTGTTATTCACTTAATCCGGTTTATGCCGATCAACTCGGTCCGGGTGATATCCGCCGCAGCTACCACAAACATTGCAAGCACACACCGATAGCTTTCTCATCGGGGATGTATTCAGTCATAGCGCAGTTTTTTTTCTTTGCGAAAAGGATTGATTTTTTTCAAGGTCACCTCAATAAAATCGGCGATGAACGTGCAAGATTTCGCAGCAGTTATAGATTTATCTTCCAACCATTTGGTTTTTTGTGGATGAATAGCAATATACCTATCAGGCATATTTTGATAGGAAAAATAATAAGTGCTACATCAAAGCCAGTATGGAGACTTCCAGACCGCCGGGGAAAAGAGTCACAACGCAGAGAAAGGAATTCATTGTCGTATCAATCACATCAATTCCTATTTCATTCAGAACACGTTACTATAATGGGTGTGTCCAACGTCATTGCTCTCGTGCAAACAGGGATTGAATCATGATTAAAAATGCGACAAATCAATCTCAGGGAATGCTGCTTTTTCACCTGACACAGCGACAGTCTTTTGCCATTGGGACGCTCAAGGTCAAAGAGATTGTTCCTTATTCCCAGCTCACTGCCATTCCCCACTCTCATCCGACGATTTTGGGCGCCGCAACCTTGCGGGGCGATACGCTACCGGTCATCGATATGGCCAAAGCTGTCGGCTATCCGCCGCTAAGCAAAGATGAACTGAAAACCTGTTACATCATCGTCACCGACTGTCGGCGGATGTTGGTGGGATTTCTGGTCCGGGGGATCGACAAAATTACTGCCTGTAACTGGCATGATATTGAAGCCCCGCCCACTACGCTTGGGAATAACGTGTTCGTCACCGGGGTGATGAAAGTTGAACATAAACTGGTCCAACTGCTGGATGTCGAACTGATACTTTCAAAGGTCTTCCCGGATAAGCCAGACAACCTGCATCCTGTGCTCACTGATGTTCAGCGGGAAGTCTTACGGCCGCTGAAGATTTTACTGGTCGACGACTCCGCCGTTGCTCGCCGCCAGTTATCCCAGGCTCTCGACAGCATCAGTATTCCTTATTTTATTGCATCTAACGGTCGGGATGCACTCAACATGATGCGCCATGCCGCCAGCAGCGGTAGCCCGTTTGATATTCTGGTCAGTGATATTGAAATGCCGGGTTTAGACGGATATGAGCTGGCTTTCGAGGTCCAAAACAGTCATGAGCTGAACCACGCTTACGTGATTCTGCATACCTCCTTATCCAGTGAGATCAGCGTCTCGCAGGCCCACCAAGTCGGTGCGCATGAGGCACTGACCAAGTTTGAAGCCAATGAACTGATCCACGCCATGCTCCGTGGAGCAGAAAAGAGCCGTGTCGTCGCTTAATCCAAACCTTTCGTCAGGGACCCCGGCGGGTCCCTTTTATGATGCCCGGTTCCAGAATCTCAATACCAGGTTCAGGGTCCGAAGTTCCAGCCCAATCTCGCCTTACTGACAGAGCAGCACACCAAAAGTTTCACGCCGAACCGGGTTACAGACAGGTTTGACGCAATACTGACAATAAAAAAGTTCTAATCAGGCAAATTAATACCAATGCCACTCGCTAGCCCGATAAGAGAACGATCATGATAAAGCGCGCCCTATTTTCCCTCATCCTGCTCGGTATGGCCGCCCAAACCCACGCGACCCCGGAGCTCCTGGTTCCTTCGGAAATCCAATGTGGCCCATTTCAATACATCGAAACCATTGAAGTGCATGGCGATATTGAGGACAGTGTCCTACGGCTAATCCACGCGACCCTCGAAAATAAAGATTCAGATTTCTACGTCATTCAACATATCTCTGAAGATACCCGGGACGATACCCTGACCGTGGTGATCAATCTGTATAACCAGGGTGAGAGTTACAATCTTTCGTAGAGCGACACAGCGCCCAACTCCAAACGTTGTCACGGACGCAAACTCGACTGACAACAATCGCGGATCTACGCACATGACTAACGTCGGTTCGGCGGCAAGTATTTCTCCAGCACCTGAGCCAGTCTTTGCTGGCTCACGGGCTTCGAGACAAAATCATCCATCCCGGCTGCCAGACATTTCTCCCGCTCTTCCTTCACAACATTCGCCGTCAGGGCGATGATCGGTACATGCTCGCCTTCAGCCTCAATCGCCCGAATGGCTTCTGTGGCACCAAAACCATCCATGACCGGCATCTGACAGTCCATGAAGATCAAATCAAACTTGTGCTGCTGAAACTTCTCAACCGCTTGTTGTCCGTTATCAGCAAGTTCAACCGCAACGCCGAGTTTCTCGAGCATTTTTTGCGCGACTTTCTGGTTCACCATCGTATCCTCCACCACCAGCACGGTCATGCGGGGACTGGACGAAACCGGTTTGTCTTGTTTAGTCAGGTCAACAGGACTATTTCGGCGATCCTCGGCCCGCCAACCAGAACCGGCCGATGGGACCGGCAAAGACGATAAGTAGGCTTCGGGCATAGTCAGCTTCGGCTCAATACCCTGCGTCACAGTCGCAACCACTGGTAGATCCTGTACCGCTTCGACGTGAATCGCTTGTCGTTGAACTACCTGCTGAACCGCCCATTTTAAATTGCTTTCTTTGTACGGCCGAGCCAGATAAGAGTAGATGCCCGCTTGTTTCGCCCGGACCTCATCACCGACTTCAGGACCTGCGGAAATCATCATCATTCTCGGACATTGCCCGCCAAACTGAACCCTGAGTTGTTTGGCTAGCTCAAATCCATTCATATCCGGCATGACTTTATCAATAAAGACCAAATCAAACGGTTCATGGTTACGAATGGCGGTTAAAACATAATCGGCAGCCTGCGATGCATGTTCACAGCAGGTTGATTTAGCACCAAAATTTTTCAACTGTGCCGAAGTAATCCGCATATTCAGCATGCTGTCATCCACCAGCAACACAGACAACTCCGACAGCGCCTTCTGATCCCCTTCTGATGGTGTTAACAATTCATTTTTTTGCAACGTGATCTCGAAAGAAAACGTACTCCCTTTACCCGGAGTACTCTCCAATACCAACTCTCCACCCATCAGGCGAACTATTTCCCGGCAAATCGCCAAGCCCAATCCGGTTCCGCCATACTTGCGGGTGGTAGTGCCATCTGCCTGCTGAAACTTCTCAAAAATGGCACTGTGCATCTCCAACGGGATCCCAATGCCGCTGTCAGCCACAGAAAAACGCACCGTTGCACTCTGAGGGGATTCCTCAACCCGCTCAACTCTCAGGTGAACATAACCCCGCTCAGTAAACTTGATAGCATTACTAATCAGGTTATTCAGCACCTGTCGAAGTTTGGTTGCATCCCCCAGTAACATCGGCGTGATTTGCCGATCAATGTTACATTGAAATGACAACTGCTTCTCCGCCGCACGTAACAGGAAGACAGACTCCACTTCCTGGTTCAGCTCGAACAAATTGAGCGAGCTATGTTCAAGCTCCAGCCGCCCGGCTTCAATTTTGGAAAAGTCCAGAATATCGTTGATCAAATCCAGTAGCGACAACGAAGAGGTATTGAGCATGTTGACAAATTCTTTCTGCTCTTCCGGCATCTCCATCTCTTTCATCAATCCCGAAAGACCGATGATGCCATTCATCGGTGTGCGAATTTCATGACTCATATTGGCCAGAAATTCACTCTTCTTTCGGTTTGCTTCCTCGGCATAGGCTCTTGCATCTTCCAACTGGCTGTAATGCTGGCGGATTTGATGAATCGATTGATTATAGCTTCGAGTAAGGATGGAGATTTCATCCTGAAAAAATCGTTTCGGCAGGTGAATCGTGCGCGGGACTTTATCTTCACCCAGATCCCGCACGGTTCGCGACATCAGGGTCAGTGGGTAGACGACCAGGTGATACATGATCAGAATTATGACCACGGCGATCACAAACGTTTCGACCGCCTGGCTCATCAGCAAGAAAATAAATTTATCTATCAGCCCCTGATATACTTGGTAGAGATCCGATTGAACTGTTAATGTCGCCAGTTGAAAAGGCTGTTCACCCAGATAATGCTCCATATTCCAGCTTTTTTGATGGACATACTTTGGCAAAATGGATCCCAGACGAATAATCACGCCATCACTATCTTTAATTTCCAGATAATGAATACCGGGCAGATGCATAATCCCTTCCGCTTGCGTCGTCAGTTGCTCGCGATCTTCCACCCATAAGCTGGAAACCAGGCTGGATAAATAGCTCTCTTCAATTTGAACGAATCGCTCATCGATTCGTGCCAGTTCCTGTTTATAATCTAGATAAAGGTTCAGAAATGTTGATAACAAGGTAAATAAGGTGCTGATCAGCAAAACTGATATCAGCAACTGCTTTTCGATGCCTAACTTCCGTTTTGGTATTTGATCCCAGTTTGCTTTATTCATCCGTAAACTCGCATCTTATCTTTCTTCTACTAACATAATAGTAGCTTCTTCAATCAGATAGTTAATGTAAGGACACATTATGAAGAAAATATCTTCTGCTTTGTCGGTGCTTGCACTCACCGCAGTCAGTTTCAGCACGCAGGCCGAATCGATTAACTACTATGTCATTGCCAAGCAAGCGACGCCCTTTCAGATAACAGGCGAGAATAATCAGCAAAGCGGTATTGTGACTGACATCGTCAAAGCCGTGTTCGAAAACAGCCCCTATCAGATTAACTATCACACCTACCCGTTTAACCGAATGATCTCATTGCTGGAAGCTGGCGGTGAACCCAACTGGATTACCTACGGCAGTCCGAATTGGGGAAAAGTCCAGTCTGAGAATTTGTCCGAGATCCCGATATATACCGTCAAGCATGTGCTCGTCAGCACGCGTGAAAGCAATCTTCAGTTTCATTCAATTCAGGATATGCATAAGAAAATCATTGTACTGTTACACGGTTTTGACTATCCACAGCTCCTGCCTTACTTTGAAAAGGGAGAGATTGAAGAGCTCAGGGTAAAAGATTATCAGGCGGCATTTCGGATCATTCATAAATTTCCTGAATTTGCCGCATTTGTCGAAATGGAATCGAGAGTGAAGTATAACCTGGCGAAATTAAACCAAGAACAAGGTGATTTTCGAATTCAACCGTTTCGTTCCGTGATTCCGGATTATCCGATCTATCTTGCGTTTGATCCACAGATGAATCCAAACACACAAGCCTTTATCAATCGCCGGTTAAAAACACTCAAGGAAAATGGTCGAATTGATGAAATCATTCAGCGTTATTTCTAATGTTCTGACATTTATCACTAATTATCATTGATTACTAACCAATAAATGATGCCCATCAAACGAGCCTGGTTCATCTGATGGGCAATCGATGTTATTTAATAAACACAGAGTCAAACATATGGCCTAATTTGGCCGCTTTGGTTCTGAGGTAATTCTCGTTGTGTGGATTGTTCCCTTCCTGAAGTGGCACCCTGGCTTCAATCTGAATGCCGGCATTCTCAAGCGCTTTCACTTTACGTGGATTGTTTGTCATCAACCGCACAGACTGAATATTCAAAAAACTCAGCATACCACGACAAAATGAGTAATCCCGCATATCGGCTGCAAAGCCCAGTCGTTCATTGGCCTCGACGGTATCGGCACCCTCATCTTGCAAATGATACGCCCGGATCTTATTGATCAACCCAATGCCACGCCCTTCTTGCCGCAGGTAAAACAGCACACCGCTACCAGCATTGACGATATTCTCCATCGCCCGGGCTAACTGAAAGCCGCAATCACATCGGGCACTGAACAAGGCATCGCCGGTCAAACATTCAGAATGAAGACGGATCAACGGAGGCTGATCTTCATTCAAATCACCGTAAACCAAGGCCAGATGCTCTTTTCCTGTAGCCTGCTCGATGAAACCGTACATCTGAAAGATGCCCCACTTCGTCGGCAGTTTTGCACTATCAACAAAATAAACGAGATTATAAGGTTCCTGATTCGCAAAATAATCGCGAACTTCCATCAGAATCTTGCCCAGTTCATTGCGACCGGTTCCATCACCGCCATCCCCCCAGAAATCATCTTTGTGAGAATGTTCTCTCAACACTTTATCACCGGTGCTGACCAGTAAATGTGCGAGCCGGGGGTTCTGCCTGAATTTTTCGAACACAATAAAACGCATGACCGCCGTGCGTACTTCCATCCAGTCATCTTTGACTTGCTCGCTGTATTCACGGCTCAGCCGGAATGCCTCGTCCGGTGTCTCGGCTTCACGAATTTGGCTTTGAATATCAGAGTCTACAAACTTCTGGGCCTGATAATAATGCTCGCTGGTTGGCCAAACGATCCCGCTGAGATTGATCGGACTCGAAGCAAAATTTGAAAGAAATCCATGGCTATCACCCGGCTCGTAAAACTGTATTTCCTCAATCATTCATTTCACTCCCTGGCATAAAAATAAAGGTGGACTCGAAAGAAATTCAGCGCCTCCCTGTCTCATTCCCTTTACCTCTCAGTATAGTTAACCGAGCAAAAGCACAACTAAATTTTTCCTACCGGTTTAATTAATTGTCCTGTACTTTTTTGCGACATTCGCTTCAATGATCCTCATCCCCAGACAAGACTGGCATTCTGATCCCGACGAACCTAAAATGCCTGCCAGGTGTTGCACTTTGCACACCCTGTTAAAGCAGTCATGTCTATGGACCAAGCACAATGAAATATCAATGGATTCTATTTGACGCAGACGAAACCCTGTTTCACTTTGACGCCTTCGAAGGGCTACGTCTGATGTTCTCTCGCTATGGGATTGACTTTACCCACCAGGATTTCGCGACTTACCAGGAAGTGAACAAACCGCTTTGGGTCAATTATCAGGACGGCGTGATTAATGCCCAGGAACTACAGCATATCCGGTTCCAGACCTGGGCCGATAAACTCAATATCACCACGAAAACGATGAACACGGCCTTCCTTGAGGCCATGGCGGACATTTGTACGCCGCTCCCGGGCGCACGAGAGTTATTGGATAACCTGAAAGCACACTGCCGCCTCGGGATCATCACCAATGGGTTTACCGATTTGCAACAAGTCCGCTTAGAACGCAATGGGTTACAGGATCACTTTTCTGCCCTGATCATCTCAGAGCAAGTCGGCGCAGCAAAACCAGACCGCCGAATCTTTGAACATGCCTTCTCAGAAATGGGCCACCCAAATAAAGCACAGATACTGATGGTCGGTGACAATCCGCATTCGGATATTCTTGGTGGACTCAATGCCGGGATTGATACCTGTTGGCTGAACCCGCAGGGCCACTCTGCCCCGGAAGGCATTCAGCCGCATTACCAGGTTTCCAGCCTGAACGAGCTTAACACCCTGCTATTCGCGTAACATTTCGCCGTTTGGTTTCTCTGTCTGGCACCGCAGCGGAGGCAGAGAAACCTGCAGCAATCGAACTTAATTTATTTAATATCAAACATTTACATGCGTAAACTCTCATCACTGCACCGCTCTTCTGCCGATTAAATTCCAAGACAACATAAAATAGGGCTTTACAGCCCAGCAAGCAGACATTAAGTTAGGATCCAACCTATTTAACCCAGTGTGTGATGTATGCAAACTTTTACTGCAAACAATTTGTCTGCTGACCGGCCTCTCAATGCCGGGCATTCGCACGCACTGGTCTCTGTCGTCGTCGTCATTCACTGACGCTGACGATGTGTGTTTTCGTCAGCCTGGCTGGCGGAAATGAGCATCCCTCTCTTTTCAACCCAACCATGCTGACCCTTCGGACTCAAGGTGGTTTCATTGAAAAAGAGAGATATCACAGCCATTGGCTTTACAACCTTCGCTCTGTTCCTGGGAGCAGGTAATCTAATTTTCCCGCCGATGATGGCCCAAAATGCCGGTGAGCAATGGCTGCTTGCGATGGCCGGGTTTCTGATATCAGCCGTCGGGCTTCCCGCGTTGACCATTGTGGTGTTGGGACGTTTATCTGCGGCCGACAAATTAACCCATGCCTTACCGAATTGGCTTGGTAAAACTTTTTGGCTGGCTGTCTTTTTCACACTGGGACCGGCATTTGTCCTGCCCCGCGCCGTGAATGTCGCTTACGAAATGGGCATCAAGCCTTTTACATCTGCAGATCTGTTGTTGCCATTCTCAATCCTGTTTTGCACCCTGAGCCTGCTCCTGGCAATCAGACCCGGGAAAATCGTGGATATTATCGGGAAGTTTATGACACCGGGTCTAATCATCATGCTCAGTGCCCTGGTTGTCGCTGCGCTCTTCGATCCCCAGGGGACCACCACCTCAGCCCGGGAAGGCTATCAGGATACGCCGCTGACCCAGGGCCTGCTCGAAGGTTATATGACCTTGGATGCAATTGCAGCCGTCGCTTTTGGCTGGGTGATCATTCAGGCGATCAAAGCCAAGGGCGTGCATGCCCCGGCTAAGATTCGTCGATACAGTTACGTGATTGCCGGCATTTATATCCTGCTGATGTCCGGATGTTACCTGGCAATGGGATATCTCGGGGCCACCTCATCCGCGATTGCAGCCAATGCAACCAACGGCGGCATGATACTCACCAGTTATGCAGCCGCAGTACTGGGGCCGCTGGGTCAGAGTTTACTCGCCATTATTACCCTGACAGCCTGCCTGACCACCATGGTTGGCCTGACCAACGCCAATGCTGAATACTTCCGGCAAACGTACCATTTCCAATTCAGCCAGGTTGCCATCGGCGTCACGCTCCTGACAGCAATCGTCTCCAACGTCGGGTTGGAGCAGTTGATCACATTCAGCTTGCCACTGATCCTGACTTTGTGCCCGATTGCTATCTCCCTGATCCTGGCTGCCTGCTTTCCGTCAACCAATACCGCAGCCCTGAAATATCTGGTGTTTACAGCGACCCTCTTCGGCGGCCTGGACACCCTGTCTGTGCTGGCGATGATGCCGGAAACCTGCGATTTGTGGTTGCAGCAATGGTTGCCCCTCTATACCCAGCACCTGAGCTGGCTCCTGCCGAGTTTATCGGTGCTGGGGGCACTCGCTTTGCGTCGCAAATATGCTTTGAGCCACAAACGCGCTTTGCCTCAAGAAGCCAGTGTTAACTCATAATGATGAGCCCCGATCAAAAACGGCACCCTGAGGGTGCCGTTTTTGATTCAATTGCTACGGGAAGTGCGAAAGCGCTCACCAGTCAATAAATTAATCTGCTTGTCCCGGTGTTCGCTGACCGGTCATATAGGCTTCCAGAATTTCCGGCGTCAGCTCACCGGCTGCTTCGAGCCGCTTCAGCTCTTCAACAATTCTTTTTTGCTCATCCAACGCTGGGATCGGCAGTTCAGGTTCTTTCTCAATATCTTCAGGCAGGCTCAGATTTTCAAGCATGGTTCAAACTCTTGCAGATGTTAAACTGACGGCAGTATACCGGAATGCTTCCGAAAAAGGTTGATCCGAACGACTTCACCTATGAAAAAGGCTGAAAATAAAACACCGGAGCCATGGGCTCCGGTGACATCATTCGGGCGTAATTGCGTCCAGTCTGTTTTGTTCTGTGAATAACGTCACTGGTAGTCCCAGTCTCGACTCTCCTCAAAATCCTGGTATTCGTCACGCTGACGTGCAATACGACGCTTCTTCTTCTTTGATGGCTGACTGAATTCAAACAATTCTTCTTCATCATCAAAACTTTTTTTGAATTTAGATCCTTTACTGAACTTTTGATCTAACTTTGCCATACTCGTTTCCTGACATAGCTCAAGAGTACAAAACTGCTACAGATTGGTTAAACACTCGTAATGCAATCAGTGAGGAACCCGATTTCATTACGAATAGGTACAGAATAATAATATTCAATTATGACAAAAATGCTAATACTTGCTGATTCGGCAAGGAAAAACTACGACTTAACATCCTGTCACATACGGTGAACGCATTGTCGACTGAGGCGTCCCCGCCTCAGCGCGGAGAGTACGCAATCCGACCCAGTCAAGTACAACAATTTATTTTTCTTGTCATGTGAAATTTTTTTTATCGAATTTAGACACTTTCACTCACCTGATTAAATGGAACGGAAAGCATTGATTCGATCAGATCTGCTTTATCGCTGTCTTCCCGCCAAACCAGATACAGAGACTGCTCCATCACCGGTGCACCCGGTACCGCAAACAATGCTCCTTCTTCGACGCTGTGCGCAACAACCGGGGCCGGCAAATAACCAACAGCGCGATTCTTCAGCAAATACTCCAAAGCCATCTTACTCGAGTGGGTATGCATGATCGGTGTTTTCTGCAGTTCCAGCACCCGACTATGCTCTACCGAAAATCGCGTACTCCAATCGAGATACACTAATGGATAAGCCTTAATATTATCCATCGCACAATGTGGATCCCGGCTTACCAGTTGCAACTGGAAATCTCTGACCTTACTCACTTGCAAGTTTTCGATTCGCGGCGGCTCACTGGTAATCGACACATCAATACTACGATCGAGCAAGCGTCTGGCCATACTCTGACGCGACACCGATTCAAGCCGCAATGCCAATCCTTCAACGGTTCCGTATATCCGATTGATCCAGTCCGAGATCCCATCGAACTCCCAGAACACCGGGGAAGCGCCCAGGGTCACCTGACTATTTAAGCTATCGGACAAGGCCACATCCTGGCGTGCCCGACCCCAGGTCTGCAAAATCGCTTCGGCATAAGGCTGAAGTCGCTCCCCCGCAGCGGTCAGATGAACATTCCCCCGCTGACGGGAGAACAGCTCGTTGCCCAGCTGGGATTCCAGCTGGCGGATACGGAAACTCACTGCGGACTGAGTGAGGAATAAGTTATCCGCAGCGCGGCCAAAATGACGGGTCTTGGTCACTTCAAGAAAGGTTCTAAGTAGTTCTGTATCCACGGTATTCTCAGCTTACATGGCGTTAAATCTTTAACGTGTGATAGTACACGTCAGCTCCCCTTATTATTAATCGAAATTTATTATCGTCACAAATAAAAAAATTTGTTTTACAACACCAGTCGGCTGAAAGAATATCACCGAAAATCTCATCAGGAAGCATTGACATGAGAAGTGAAGGCAAATTTTACGACGATAAAAATTTCCCACGCGGCTTTAACCGTTCTGGCGTTTTTACAATCAGTGAAGCGACGCTTTTAGAAAATTACGGCCGAACCATGGCCGGCCTGGCAAGTGGTGCCATGGCGCCAATCTCTGATTCTGAATCGCAGTTTCTTGCCGAGATTCGCGGTGAAACAGAAGCCAACTCCAATTTTGCGAAGTGTTGGCTTAAATATGTTTATAAAACAACTAATAAAGTAAAAAGCTACACCCTTTGCGCATCACAGCGTAAATCGGCCAATGGTTACGACGATGATACTGACAGTGATGCAGGCGGCGACGACGATTTAGATTATTAATCCCTTCGCCCTGAGCGCCCAGCTGGCAGTTAGTCCTAACCGCCCGAATTAACTTCTGACGATTGAGCCATCCACTGCTGTGCGATGGCTCTGTTTTCTTTTTGTGCCTGTCGACAACGACAAATGAATTGGTAACACCCTAATGAAAATATGCTTTGTTATGTACCCATGGGAAAGAGTTGAGCCGGAAACGGATTCAACGTTGCGTCTGATCCATGAAGCAGCCACCCGCGGACATACCGTTGCCATTACGACACCCAACAACCTGACCATGCGTCACAGTACTGCAATTGCATTCTGCAAAGTACTGAAAAAAGGTGAAGTGTCTAACAATATTCCGAGCTTCTATCGTAAAGCTGAATTTCGGAAGGCACAGCTGCCGCTGGCTGGTTTCGACATTATTTTCATGCGCGCCAACCCACCGCTGGACACCATGGCCCTGAACTTCCTCGATTCCGTTCGTGACCACACCTTCATCATGAACGACATCGACGGTTTACGCGTGGCCAACAACAAGCTCTACACCACCTCACTGCCGGATCCGAGCAATGAGTTTATACCGGTGACTCATGTATCGAAAAATCGTGAGTATCTGGAGCGTGTACTGGCAGAAAACACCAATGATCGGATGATTTTGAAGCCGCTGAACGGTTATGGCGGTAAAGGGGTCATTCTCGTCGAGAAAAGTGCCAAATCCAGCGTTAAATCGCTGCTCGATTTCTACATTGGTGACGACAAGAACTACGTCATTCTGCAGGACTACATCGAAGGTGCCGAAGAGGGCGACGTACGAATCATGATGCTGAACGGGGAGCCGATTGGTGCCATGCGCCGCGTGCCAGCCCAGGGCGACGTGCGCTCCAACATTCATGCCGGCGGCAAGGAAGTGAAGCATACCCTGACAAAGCAGGAACTCCGTCTGTGTAAGCACATCGGGCCGAAACTGGTGCGCGACGGGCTGTACTTTGTCGGCCTGGATGTGATCAACGGCAAGCTCGTTGAAGTCAACGTGCAAAGCCCGGGCGGTATCACCCGGATTAACCGTCTCAACCGTACCAAATTACAACGTGATGTCTTGGATTTTGCCGAGAGTGTGGTACTCGCAAAAGAAGTCAGCATCGCCCGCAAGAACGAGTATCGCCAGGTGATTGCTGATGCTGCAACTTACTGAAGCTGAGGTTCTCGACCGGATTCGTCAGGGGGTACCGTTCGAAGCTCAGCTCAACGACGGCAGCCTGACCATCCGGATCAGCGAATATCAACCCTATATTGCGACGGCCATTCACCATGGCCAACGCTTGCGGGGTGACTTAGTTCCGAATTGTACACTGACCGAAGCTGAGCGTTATTACGAGGAAGATCCGTATACCGGTGATTTTGTCTCGTCGCTGCCGATCGTGCTGCAAGGAGAAGACTCCCGTTACGAGTATGATCTGAACCGGCCACCGGAGCAGTGTATCTATGACCAAGCCTGGGGCCGCCAGGTTTGGCATACACCGCTGACCGAAGAAGAGCGCGCCGTCTCTGTTGCCAAGCACGATCGCTACTACCGGATCCTGAGCTGCCTGATCGATATGCTCGAGAGCCGCTTTGGCCTCTGCCTGTTGTACGACTTGCACTCTTACAATTATCAGCGGATCGAAAGTGCGACCGAGAAGACCGCGCCGGTCTTCAATCTGGGCACCAAACAGGTAAACACCCGGAAATGGCAAAAAGAGATCAAGTCGCTGCTGAGCCTGCTGAACGAGGTTGAACTGCCGAACATTGATGTCGACGCGAAAGCCAACGACGTCTTTAAGGGCATGGGGTATCAGGCCACATTTGTGGCAAAGTACTTTACCCGGACCTTGATCATGCCGATCGAGATCAAAAAAGTTTATATGGACGAAACCCGCGGGGAAAGTTACCCGCTGGTGATCGAAAAGCTGAAAGAAGCGTTGAAAACCGTGCTTACCGAGCACGCCGCAACGACCATTACCCGCCGTACCCAGGCCAAGCGCCTGACCAGTAGCCATATTTTGGCTTCCAAACTGCCGCGGGAAGTGATCAAGCTGGACCGCCAGCTGTACGCACTGGCGAAGGGGATCAACACACTCAGCTACATCAACCCGACGAATCTAAAGCAGGAGAAACGGCGTTTCCTGCACCGGCCGTTCGACTACCAGCCGCAGTTTACTTATCGGCAGCTGGATATCGACCCGTATAAATTCCGAGAAGCTTTGTATCGCCTGCCCGTCGAAGAAATCCGGGATGCTGATATCCAGAAAATGTACCGGAAAGTCATCGATCAGTTGGCAGTGCGGATCGACCTGCTAACCAGTATTGGCCATGATGAGTTTTTGTATAACTCGCTGCGCTATTACGGTCGTCCGGATGATCTGGATATCGCCAATGCCCGGTTTATTCTCCATGCCGAAGCGCAACGGGAACCTGAACCGTCGGTGATCAGTGCGCAGGAAGCCATTACAGCTTTTCGTCAGGCTGCCGATGAGTACGGCATTTCCTGTAAAGTCGTGGGATCCCGGAAGCTCATTGCCCGGGCGATGGTCAGCGGACAGACAATCAAGGTGAATCTCAACAGCAAATTCTCACCTTCAGATCTGAACGCCCTGATCCACCACGAACTGGGAGTACACCTGGTCACGAGTGTGAATGCTGACCGCCAACCGCTCAAGGTGCTGAAACTGGGACTGCCGGGCAATACGCATACACAAGAAGGCCTGGCCATTTTGTGTGAGCACCTGTCTGGGAGCTTCCCGTTACATCGCCTGAAAACGCTGGCGCTGCGCGTGATTGCCGTTGATAAACTGGTGCGGGGCGATAATTTCAGTGACACCTACCACCAGATCAAGCATGACTATCAGCTGGGTCAGGATGAGGCCTTTACGATCACCGCACGGGCCTTCCGTGGGGGCGGTTTCACCAAGGACTATCTCTACCTCAAGGGGCTCCGGGATGCACTGACCTGTTATCAGGCCGGTGATCTCAGTGCCTTACTGGTGGGTAAAACCGGTTTTGACTTCAAACCGCTGCTGGATGAACTGATCACCCGGGAGATCCTGAACCCGCCGAGCTTTATGCCCAAAGCGTTAACACAACCGGCACAAAGCGATTCCATCATCGACTTTATGCTGCACTGCATTAAGTAACCCCAGCCAAGTGATTCGTGGTGCCTTTACGGCACCACGATTTTATCTGAACGACCCTCTCCAACCTCTGGCACAGCAACGCCCCTTGCAGCCAGCCCGGAAAACAACGACAATCCTGCCGAATGAAACGAATATCCACCGCCGCGGTCTATACACAGCGTTCGGTCAACCGCAGGAGTTTTGATGAAGCAACCACTGACAAGATATCGCAGTGCCCAATGGGCGCTGGTCCTGGTCATGCTGGTCATTTTCCTCTGCTCCAGTCAGCGCGCCGGACTACTGATGGCTTGCCCCTTGAAGGCGGTCGCAGCTGAACACACAACAGACAGCCACTCATCCCAGAAGCTGCCGCACCATGATGGGCAATCCTCCGATGTCCTGCATTCTTGCGATCTGACCGATCACTTATTGCAGATCCACCAGCAATCACTGGGCCATGCCCTGATATATACAATTACCCTGCTGCTTCTGCTCCCGCTGTTCATCGGCAGCCCCTTCCGGGTGCCCCTGCTCACCGAACCCATCCCGCCCCGACGACGGCGCCATCTGATCTTGTGTGTCTTCCGGGAATGACCTCACGCGTTGTTTCGCCGCTTGACGGCATACGTTGAAATCATTTTCTGGAGAACACTATATGACAACCCTTCATTCCCGCTGGCAGCGCGTCTTGACCGCGTTGCTGGCGATGTTGGCGCTCCTCAGTGCCAGCTTTACAATCCCGGCAGCATTAGCCGGGGAAGTAACAACCGGTTGGCTGACCAACCCGCAGCATCCACCGGTAGCGGTACGTCTGATGCTCACGGGTCAGCAAAACCCGCAAGCCAAAACCGTCGAAGCCCTACTGGAAGTCCAGCTCGAAACCGACTGGAAAACCTACTGGCGCAGCCCGGGCGAAAGTGGCGTTGCCCCGAGTATCGACTGGTCCCTGTCGAATAACCTGGCAGACGTCGACTGGCAGTGGCCAATCCCCAAACGATACGAGTTTCTCGGGGTCGAAACCTTAGGCTATAAAGATCACATCGGTTTTCCACTCACGCTGCATGTGGAAGATATGAACCAGCCGGTCTTCTTATCCGGTCAGCTAACCATGTCGTCCTGTACCAATATCTGCGTGCTCACCGATTACGAGTTGAGCCTCGATTTCATCCCAACCCAGCTGACGCTCTCACAGGAAGCGATGCACCTGTACAATCAGGGGCTGAGCTTGGTGCCGCAAACCTCTCCGGCCGTCTCGCTGACGCAGGTTTCCTGGGATGAAAACGCCCAAATGCTGACCTTGGTTGCGACGAACACCATGGGCTGGAAACAACCTGATGTCTTCATCGACGGCGAAACCCAGGCGGTGAAAGATGCGCATTTTCTGGCGCCGGACATCACCACCGACGGCTCGCAACTGATCGCACGAATCCCGGTGAAAAGCTGGTTTGGCGTCCCGGCCCTGCTGGGCGAATCCATCAATGTCACACTGAGTGATGCCAACATCGCTGTCGAAATGAAGGCCAGCGTTACCGACACCCCGGTGGCATTGCCGGGTTTTGCCGCAACGGATCGCAACCTGCCGGAAATCCTGCTCATCGCCCTGCTCGGCGGCCTGATCCTCAATATTATGCCCTGTGTGCTGCCGGTGCTGGGGCTCAAGCTCAGCACAGTCATGACCGCTGAGCACAGTGGGCAGCGCCAAATCCGGACGCAGTTTCTGGCTTCCGCGGCGGGGATCCTGGTCTCTTTCTGGCTCCTCGCCGGATTTCTCGCCGCACTGAAACTTTCCGGCCAAGCTCTCGGCTGGGGGATCCAGTTTCAGAGTCCGTACTTTATTGGCGCGATGATTCTAATCACCGGGTTATTTGCCGCCAATATGCTCGGGCTGTTTGAGATCCGTCTGCCGGGCAATGCCAGCACCTGGCTCGCGACCCGGGGCGATCAGTCACACCTCGGTCATTTTATTCAGGGGATGTTTGCAACCCTCCTGGCGACACCATGCAGTGCCCCGTTTCTGGGCACCGCCGTGGCGTTTGCCCTGGGTGCCGATCTGCTGTCTTTATTTGTCATCTTTACGGCGCTGGCGGTCGGCATGGCGGCCCCCTGGCTGCTGGTCGCGGCTTTCCCGGCACTTGCCCGTCTGATGCCAAAACCCGGCCCGTGGATGAATCGAATCAAACTACTCTTCGGTCTGATGTTGCTGGCCACCAGCCTTTGGCTCCTCAGCCTGATGACCAACTTCCTCGCCACCTGGATGGTTGTGGCAACGGGAGCCCTGCTACTGACGCTCCTGCTGTGGCAACTTGGGCGTCAGAAAGGCCGTAAACCGGTGATCATCACCCTTGCGATTATTCTGTTCAGCTCGGCCGGCGGATTGTTGATCGGCAGTGTGACCGCAGATCAATGGTCCACCCCGTTGCCCGCAGATCACCCCTGGCAGCCGCTGAACGTTGACCAAATTGCCCGGCACGTTCAGGAAGGCAACGTCGTGATAGTCGATGTGACCGCGGACTGGTGCATCACCTGTAAAGCCAATAAAATTGGCGTGCTGCTTCAGGATCCCGTCTATAGCGCGCTGGGCGCACCGGACATCGTTCGCATGCGCGGTGACTGGACCCACCCTTCCGACTATGTCACCGCCTACCTGCAATCCTATGGTCGCTTCGGGGTGCCGTTTAATATTGTTTATGGCCCGGGCGCGCCGGACGGTATCGCGTTACCGGTAATTTTGACTCAGGATACTGTCCTGGAGGCGCTCCAGGCAGCAGCGTCTCCGCAGCTCGTCCAGGAGGCCCAATGAACACAACAACCCCGGCAACGCCCAAGCGGAAAGGCCCTATGCACTGGCTGAAAGAAGCCGCCATCGTTCTGGTGATGTGGTTCATGATCAGCGGTGCGGTCGATCTCTGGCGCACACAGGGGATGCCTGAAACAGCAATCCCGGATGGTGTTCTGCAAACCATTGACGGTGAATCGGTTGATTTAATCGCGATGAGTCAGGACAAGCCGGTGCTGGTCTATTTCTGGGCGACCTGGTGCGGCGCGTGCAAATTTGTCACACCCACAGTCAACTGGATGAGCGAGCATTACGAGGTTGTTTCCATCGCCCTGACGTCCGGAGAAAACCGCCGGTTGAAGGCCTATCTGAACAGCCACGATTACCCATTCCGGGTCGTGAATGATGCTAAGGGGCAGTTAGGACGCACTTGGGGGATCAGCGCCACCCCAACGATAGTCGTGTTGAAAGACGGCCAGATCCAGAGTGCGACCACCGGAATCACCACTCTACCCGGGCTTTGGCTGAGGTTGCTTCTGACTTAATCAACGGGCTTCATCCCGGAACAAGGAAGTTTTTTAAAACCAAAGTATTCAAAAAAAAAGTATTCAATATCAAAACACCCGTCGGTTCCTATGGACTGTATCGTCCCCGACGGGTGTGTTCATCTGCAATGGTGAGCCGACGTATCGCATGCAGTCGGTATTACTCTCCCCTTATTCCCATTCCCAATGTCTGCCTTCATGCTCTTGGGAGAACATCATGCGGTAACCGCTAATGTTCTGATGCGGAATGTCGTGCATCACTTTATGGAACTGCTTGTGATCCAGATGGATCAGATTTTCATGGTCTCCGGACTCGATGTACAGTTCATCCTGCTCAAGCAACAGATCATCAACCAACATATCGACTTGATAAGCCTGCCCCAGAGAAGGTATCGCACCGGGTTCGCAGTCCTGGAAAATGTCCGGCAGTTCATGTTCACCAATCAGGAAGAATTGTCGCCCCATCATCCGGCCAATCTTATCGATCATCACACGCCGGTTTGATGGCACAACAGCCATCAGGTATTTTCCGTCCTGATCTTTGAGCATCACCGCTTTCGCAACTTGTGAAGTCGGCACGTGCGCCGAGATCGCAGAGCTGAAAGAAGTATCTGTATGTCTGTGTTTGGTAAGGCTGAAATCCACATTATGGCTATTGAGGAATTGCCCTACAGTGATTGCCATGGCCATGTTCACCTCCAGGAAATGATTCCTACAGCCAAAGTATGGGAGGGGTTGGCGGTTTTTGCGAGAGAACAGGCCTGCAAATCAACGTAAAGGCAACCGGACATTCTCCGTCGAATCGTCGTCGAATTTTTGCCGGAGGCGAACCAGCTATTCGATTCGCCTCACTTGCCAGAAGGCCCGCCGCCAGTAGGGCGTATCCAGTGTTGAAATGACCACCCCCTGCGATGTTGAGGCGTGCAAAAACTCACGATTTCCCAGGTAAATTCCGACATGCCTGAGCGTCCGCCCGGTTTTAAAAAACACCAAATCCCCTTTGCGCGCCTGATGGAGCGGCACCTGACGCCCCTGCCTGGCTTGCTCCAAAGTGGTTCGGGGCAATATTCGATCAAAGACCTCCTGATACCCCACCTGAACAAATGCCGAGCAGTCGATCCCCCGGCGGCTGCTTCCGCCGAGACGATAAGGCGTGCCTTTCCAGGATTGGTAAACCAAATCGAACGTGGGTTGATTGGGGTTATACTGCATCGGTACCGGCTGGAAGGATGTCGGTGCCGAGACTTGCGTGGCTTCAGAAGCGGGTGTCACCCCCGCTTCGTATTCAGGCGACGTCGCGCAGCCGCTCAGGCCAAGCAAGAGCAGGCCGGTGCCCAGCCAGGATTGGGGGAAATTGAGATTCATCATTGCCAGTCAGGTTCACTCGTGGTTATTCACTGTCGACCCGAAGTCGAGGTGGAATCGCCCTTTAGGGTAAACCATTGCACTTTTTTGACCAGAGGCTACGGCAAATTTTGACAATTCATCCTAAAAATTCACCAATATCTCAAGATATGATGAATAAATACCGGCTTACGGCTGCAGCAAGCCATACTGCAAAAATCAAAAAAAAAAGAGGCAAAGCCACGCTTTGCCTCAACACTACCACACAACAGAATCGATATCACACGGAGGTGTTTTCACTCTTAGCGAGTGACTTAACCTAATTCATCGGATCTATTTATCTCTTTAATTATCAATATATTCCATCTTTTTTTATCTCGCGTATTATCTGTGCGACTCACTTCACAGCCAGGCCCGTATCAAGATCAGGAAAGTCCGAAAAAAGCCCAAAATATGATGGAAGCTTCACCAGAATGATTTATCTTTGACTCTAATTGATGTATGTTTTTTATTCTGAGTTAACTCCTCTGACCTCTCAGAAGTTTCGTATCATCTGAGCCCGGGAGCAGAGATCCGACAGAGCACCAGTTATCAAGGAGTCCCTGTGCTTACTGCTTTTCGACTAATTTCGGCAGCGCTGTACATTATTGTGATGACCCTGTTTGCGCTAGTCTACTGCCTGTTCAGTCCGCGCGACCCGAAACATGTTCATTTTTTCAGCCGCTGGTTCCACCAATTGCATCACCTCATCGGATTACGCCTGATCGAACGCGGGAAGGAGCATGCCGGCAGCGTCGGTAATGCCGTGTACATTTCCAACCATCAGGATGTCTTTGATTTTGTCACCTCACCAGGCATGGTGATGCCCAGAACCGTTTCCATCGGCAAGAAAAGTCTGTTGTGGATCCCATTCTTTGGACAGTTGTACTGGATCACTGGAAATATCCTGATCGATCGGGAAAATAAGTCCAAAGCCCGTGACACCATTCAGCAAATTGCCCAAGCCATTCAACAGCGCAATCTTTCCGTTTGGATGTACCCGGAAGGCACCCGAAGCAAAGGACGCGGGTTGCTCCCCTTTAAAACCGGCGCTTTTCGCATGGCCATTGAAGCGGGCGTTCCCATTATTCCCATGTGTGTCAGCACAACCCACCAGAAAATTTTCCTGAACCGGCGGGACAACGGCACCGTGATTTGTGAAATGCTGCCACCGATTGATGTCTCCGGCTACACCAGCCAGGATGCGCGCCAACTGGCGGATATGTGCCACCAGCTGATGCAAAATAAAATTGCTGAGCTGGACGCCGAAATCGCCCTACTGGAGCAGGCGCAAGACAAAGTCGCCCTGCGCTCAAGTTAATCCACCCGGCTCGGCTTTGCTGCCGGGCTTTTTTGGGGAGGGGGGAAAGCGCTCTTTCTTCAGTGAGAGCCCCTTCCTCGATTCCGAAGCCCGCTTTGAATACAAACCCTAGGTTAGTTTTCACCGTTATCGTGCCAGCGCATCAAACGCCTGCTGCAACGGCTCACTGGCCAAGATCCGACCATGACCTAAACCGTCCGTTGCCACCAGGCTGACATGGCTCCACTCTCCGGCCTGACGGGAATACTCAAAAGCCGCAAACCGATCTCCGGCATCATGCACAATCCCTACCGGGGCCGGGTGCTGTTGCAACCGGGCCAGCGGGTTGATGGTATCCAGCGGATACTGGTATTGCGCAGCGACTTCACCGACCACCTCATGGAAGAGCTTCATCGAAAAGCCCGACTGTTGCACTGTTGCCAGTAAGTTCTCGGTGTAGTTCAGGACTGGCGCCACCAGCAAAATAGGCTTGTTGGCCAGCAACGGGTGACGGCTTTCCAGGACCATGGCACCGCCCATACTGTGCGCAATCACACCGGCGATGTGCGTCTGCTGATCCAGCACGGCATTAAACGCTTTGACAAACCCCGGCAGGTGGCCGTACTGGCCTTCGCTCTCACCATGGGCCGGATTATCAAACGCCAGAGCGGTATAACCGGATGCCGCAATATGCTGCATCAACCGAAAAAATTGTGTCGCCGAACCGGACCAACCATGACCCAAGATCCAGGTTGGCCCTTCACCGAGTTGGTAGGTCATCAGCTTGCCTTCCGAAGTCTCGAGCGGGCGGCGGATCAGCCCCGCAGGTTCCGCCTGCTGACGTCGGGAACGCTCCGGGGTCAACAATAACCGCTTCGCGACTTTTCGCGCATGGGTTGGTGCGACACGATGATGGAAACGGGTCGTCAGGTTGACCAACACCCGGCGCAGATTCAGCTTTTTCCCTTGTCTGAAGTAAATTTTGCTGCTCATGTTACCCTCAAAAAGTACGGTCGTGCTTTTTTAAGCCAAACCAAAAAATATTAAATGCCCTTAACCGCGCCCTTCAGCCATCAAAGCCTCAATACCCAGCCAAAAGCGATGATGGTCATCACTTTCCAGGCCCAACGAGCGAAACAGATGGCTGCTCAGATAAACACCATAGAGCCGGTAGACAAACTGCCAGGCATCCAGATCTGCGTGAAACTCTCCAGTTGCCTTCGCTTTTTCCACTTGGCGATGCAGGTATTCCAGCCAGCGCCGGGTGATCGCCGCCAGCGCTTGCTGAACCGGATCATCACTGTGCGCACCTTCTTTCCAGGCATCCAGAAACATACAGCTGCCCTGAAATGACTGGTTCCAATCCAGCCAGCGCCGGAACAACAACCTGAATTTCTGCTCGATAGTTTCCGGCTCGGCCTGCCGGACCGGCGCGATCACGCGCTCAACAAAATACTCACTGGTAAATTCGAGTACCGCAATCTGCAGATTCTCTTTGGCATTGAAATGCGCAAACAGGCCGCTCTTTGACATTCCGGATGCTTTGGCCAACTGGCCGATCGTCAAACTGTCCAGCCCGTTGATGCTGGCCAGATCAAACGCAGTTTTCAGAATATGCTCGCGAGTCAAGCGGCCTTTGCTCATTTGCTTTCTCAATTAGTCATCACAGACTATTAATAGCACGACCGTACTTTTTGTTGCAATCTCTTTATAGACCATTTTTTTTCAATCTCTCAAGCTTCGTATCAGGGTTTACTCCTTTTGATCTACCGTTCAGCAAAGCGGAACAGACTATCGATGTTGATCGGGCAATCCCCGACCTGATGCACCATGTCCTCCGCCTGCTTGAGCGAGTCGAAGCTACATGGGATCCCGTAAGTGTCTGTTAACGGATAGTCATTCCCCTCCGCATCTCTAAAATGGACGCTCCAACCCGCACTTAGAAAGTCGTGGATCAAGCGCGCCTGCACAAAGTTATGCTCAGCCATCATTTGCCGACATTCAGAAAGCACCATATCAACCTCCACAAGCCGATGACTCTTTCTAAATATAGCTAATAACCTTATTAATAATAAACTGGCGAGGTTTGGTCGGCGGAAAAAATAAAAGCCGTATCCTCTGATACGGCTTCATGCAGCAATGTCACGTTTTCAGCGGGCCGAAGCTACTTGTACGGCCTCTGGAGCGCGATTGATTGACCGATCGCTCTGGAATTACAGGTACAGCTTGGCAACGTCGCTCGGCTCTTTTTCCGCACCATCCAGCTGATCGTTCCAGTTCATCCCGACCAGAACACCATCTTCAGCCAGGGTGATCATCCAGTCTTCCACAAACACATCCAGCGGGATCATCGTGGCGGTAAATTCTGCCCACTCTTCGGTGCAATGCAGCGTGGCATCCGCTTCATTCGACCAAAACGGCATGACTTCAGAATCTTCAAACTCACTGGATGCAACAGACAGCCAGTCACCTTCTTCGTTACACAGTCCCCATACAACCTGCGTGTCTTTGGTTTCGGTTAAAAACAGATCACAGTTCGCTTGAATATCTGCAGTTAGCTTTGTCATTTTATTCTCTCTTCACTTTGGCCTGCGGTGTTTCAGTCACAACAGGCAATCAGAGCAGTATCTTACCAAACACCAAGTGTTGTTGCATTAAACCTGAGATCCCCGATACCCTGCCCACTGATGGACTTTCGGGAGACAAGCTGCCAGATCATATCCTTTCATCTATATTCTAATAATTAAGTAATTATGACACGTCGCTGTCATTACAATTTGTGAACCAGGGCGATCTGAGTTCAATGAGGCACCTCCATGGCAACTGTAGACTGGCTGAATTGCTTGAATAACCCCAAACTGTTACCGCCCCGAAGTCATCTGATAGAAGCGCACCAGTTTCTTGGCCATTTTGCGAATGATCGTGTTGCGGTAGACTGTGGTTGCGGCACAGGACGCGATACCCTGTTTTTAATTGAGCAAGGCTATCAGGTGTACGCATTTGATATCGATTTGAACAGCCTGCAGATTCTTTCTGAACATCCGTTGGTCGCTGCCGCCCCACAACTGGATGTCCAACAAAGCAGCTTCACCGAATACCGGTTTCCGCGTGCTCACCTGATCAATGCCAGTGCCTGCCTGTTTTTTAACTCCCGCGATGAGTTTCACCAACTGTGGCCTCACATTGAGCAAAGCCTATACAGCGGCGGCATTTTTTGTGGTCATTTTCTCGGGGAGGATGAACAGGACACCCATGAGAAATTGCCAGTGCTGACCCTGGCACGCCCGGAACTGGAGCAGCTGTTTACGAATTTTTATATGGTGTCCTGGAAAGAAAAACGTGAATACTCGGCCCAACTGACCGGGAAAAAACGATCCTGGCTGGTTCATACGGTGATTGCCATGAAACGTTAAGTTTGATCCCGGCAACATTCTGGTGATCTCAACCCAAACCATCCCTCCTCTGCGCACGATTTTATCCGGATCCAGTTGCCTAATACGCGTGTGAACACATATCCTAGAAAACAGACTCAACGCCGCCGACAGTACAGGGAGAAGCCGATGGATATGCATGAACAATTCAATAACAGCTATGCTCGCTGTAATGAGAATTCACAGTTCTTCGACATGTTCTATGACCAGTTCTGCCGCAAAGACAACCGGTTTCAACAAATGTTCAGAGGCGTTGACATGCCCGGCCAGATTCGGATGCTCAAAGCCTCGATTGCAATTATTTTACTAGCACCGTCATCTGAACAAGCCCGGGAGTCTGTTCGTTACTTCGGCAAACGGCATGCCGCCATCGGAGTCACCGCTGAGGACTTTGACGTCTGGTTTGATTGCCTGCTGCGCACGGTCAGCCAATGCGACCCTAAATATTCACCCGATGTTGAGGCGGCGTGGCGCGCTTGCTTCCAAGCCGGATTCAACATTATGAAAGAAGAATGCTATTTTCCCTCCAGCTCGGCCGGTCCCTGAGATGACACCCTGGTCCAGATCCGCTCGTATCCTGTTCCTCTGGGGAATTGTGATTGTTCTGGCAGGCCTGCTTGTTTACTTTGCACCAATCACCCAAAGCCGCAATTTTTATCAGTATGCCGATCAACGACCCTGGCTCGGTATTCCAAACTTCGTCAATGTCATCACCAACCTCCCTTTCCTTTGGGTCGGCGTGCTGGGCCTTGCCCGACTTCGGCAGTCCCCCTCCCAAGCCAAACCCACAACCTTTCCCTCAGGTTCCCGCACCTTGTACATCGCTTTCTATCTCGGTCTCATCACGGCTTTTTTTGCCTCAGGCTTCTATCACCTGACACCCGAGCCATGGCGACTGGCGCTTGATCGGCTAGGTATTTGCATTGCCTTTATGGCGTTCTATTGCATGGTGTTGGCAAGCTATATCTCCCCCGGCCTGGCACGTTTATTTCTGCCTTTGGTTCTCTATAGCGTCGCGGCTGTCGGCTACTGGTATCTCAGTGAACAGACAGCGGGACGGGGCGATCTGTCGGCTTATATTCTGGTCCAGTTGATCCCTATCATTCACCTGCCACTCATTCTCTGGCTATTCAGAGGATCACCTGCGCACAGTACCGCTTCAAGTCTCTACTACCTGTCAGCGCTGCTGGCCTATTTGCTGGCAAAATGGGCTGAATCCAATGATGCCGAGCTATTTCACCGAACCGACGAACTCATCAGCGGGCACAGCATCAAGCACCTGCTGGCTGGCCTGGGAGGCTATCTGATCTACCGCGGCATACTTGTCGCACAAAAAAAACAGGGCTGACATCACGTCAGCCCTGTTCTGCTTGAAACCGGTTATCACTCCGCATGGTTGGCCTTACTTTTCGCCAATACCACGATTGATTTTCTTCGCCAGCGTGATCTTCCCAAAGCCCAATTTCCGGAAATGGCTATCGCGGAAGTCTCGCACCGCTTTGGTATTCGAAGACACCGCTTCGACTTGTTGCTCCATCCGCAGAAATTCTGTGAGATCAATGCCTTCTGCTGCAGCGACAGCTTCATGGATTGTCCGGTAATGATCGTATGTGAAAACCAACTCTTTCTCTTGGTTCTTATAGGTGTAAATAATAGTGCGCGACATACCGCCTCCCGCTGCAATTCTCAAAGGCAGCGAATGTACCCTAACTTGCCGACAGATGGAAGTCGTGGAATGGCAGCTGTCGCCAAGTTATTCATACACCTGATTTTCCCATACTTATACACAGAAACAGTGGATAAGTTTGAGTTTCACCTACAAGATTTTACAGTGGATTAACATTTCACATCATTCGTGTCGAAATAATGAATCACCTGATTGGCGCTCCCCCGCCAGTTCAGTGACGGATCACGTTCAGCCTGGATGTATTTCCCGTCAATCAACACATCAATCAATTGAACGACCGCCTGCTGAGCCGGGTTCAACTCAGCCAGCACATACCCGGTCCATAACCAGATATCTTTACCCGGACACGATTCCCGTACCCGTTTGACCAACTGCAGTACATCCGCCACATTCGCCGGGTGAAGCGGGTCACCGCCGGACAGTGTCAGTCCGCGTCTCGGGATCCGGGGATCGTTCAAGTCGCGGATGATCTGCGCTGCCATGTCCTCGGTAAACGGATGACCACTGTCCGGGCGCCAGGTACTTTGGTTATAACAGCCACGACACTGATGCTCACAACCGGAAACAAACAAGGTACAGCGGGTGCCGGGGCCATTCACGACATCGACAGGATAGTATTGGTGATAGTTCATGACATTCCTGAATCGGCGGACTCCATACTACAGAGCCGCCGGATGAGACATGCTGGATCGTTTCAATCAGCGCCGGAGCATCTTATCGCCGAAAGGCTTTAAAGATGCTTCACCCGGCGCTTCACTTCTTCCTGTTTGCCGAAATTAAACGGACGCGCATCCGGGCTCCCGAGATATCCGCACACCCGGCGGGTCACGGAAACGCTGGCCGGATCATGATTGCCGCATTTCGGACAGGTAAACCCTTTACTGGTACACTCGAACTCGCCGGTAAAGCCGCAGGCATAACACTCGTCAATTGGCGTATTGGTGCCGTAATAAGGCACTCGGGTGTAACTGTAATCCCAAACATTTTCCAGCGCTTCCAGATTATGCTGAAGGTTCGGATACTCACCGTAGCAGATAAACCCGCCACTGCTGATTGCCGGATAAGGCATCTCAAAATCGATTTTGTCGTACGGATTGACCTGCTTTTCGACATCCAGGTGGAAACTGTTGGTGTAGTACCCCCGATCCGTTACGCCGTCAATTACCCCAAAGGTCTTCGCATCAATGGCGCAGAAGCGGCTGCACAGGTTTTCACTTGGCGTACTGTACAGGCTGAACCCATACCCCGTTTCTTCTTTCCAGCGCAGGACCGCGGCTTTCAGGTGCCGCACAATCGCCAACGCCTTCTCCCGCAGCGGCTCGCTGTCATACACATGGGTGTCGGTGCCGTATAAGGCATTGATGGTTTCATGAAGCCCAATATAACCCAGCGAAATGGAGGCTCGCCCGTGTTTGAAGATCTCGGCCACGTTATCATCTGGTTTCAACCGTACCCCGCACGCGCCCTCCATATAGAGGATCGGGGCCACTCGCGCTTTTACCCCTTCCAACCGGCTGATCCGCGTTTCCAGTGCCCTACGCGCTAAGGCCAGGCGCTCATCGAGCAAACGATAGAAGCGCGTTTCATCTCCCTCCGCCAGAATCGCAATGCGCGGCAAGTTGAGGCTAACCACCCCCAGGTTGTTGCGGCCTTCATGAACCAGCTCCCCTTGCGCTTCAAAGGCATCCAGGAAGCTGCGACACCCCATCGGAGTTTTGAACGAGCCGGTGATTTCCACCACTTTGTCGTAGTTCAGAATATCCGGGTACATCCGCTTCGAGGCACACTCCAGCGCCAGCTGCTTCATATCATAGTTTGGCTCGCCCGGGCGGTGGTTGAGACCGTCACGGATGGCAAACACCAGTTTGGGGAAAACAGCGGTCTTCCGGTTTTTCCCCAAGCCTGCAATCCGGTTTTTCAGGATCGATTGCTGGATCAATCTGGATTCCCAGGAGGTGCCGAGACCGAAGCCGAAAGTAACAAACGGTGTCTGTCCGTTTGCGGTATGCAGCGTATTGACCTCGTATTCCAGCGACTGAAATGCGTCGAAGCTTTCTTTTTCCGTCCGGGCGCGGGCAAATGCTTCCGGCTCGGTAATATCCCACTCTCGGGCAATTTGCAGATGCTTCTGATAGCTGATCGCCACATACGGTGCGAGCACTTCATCAATACGGTTGATGGTGGTGCCGCCATAGATATGGCTGGCAACCTGAGCGATGATTTGCGCAGTGACTGCGGTCGCCGTTGAGATCGACTTAGGTGTGTCAATCTCTGCGTTCCCCATTTTAAAACCATGGGTCAGCATGCCATCCAGATCGATGAGCATGCAGTTGAACATTGGGAAGAAAGGTGAGTAATCCAGATCGTGGTAGTGAATATCCCCCTGCTCGTGTGCCTGAACGATATCCCTCGGCAAAATGTGCTGCTTGGCATAATGCTTGGCGACGATACCGGCCAGCAGATCACGCTGCGTCGGGATCACTTTGCTGTCTTTATTGGCGTTTTCATTAAGCAAGGCCGCATTGCTTTGCTCAATCAGGCCACGGATTTCAGCATTCAGCCGACTGGTCTTTTCCCGGGCCAGATCGCGATCATGACGGTATTCGATATATGCCCGGGCAACTTCCTTATATGGGCCTGCCATCAAATGATTTTCAACCGCTGATTGAATGGCATGAATATCGACCTCACCTGCGGACAAGAACTGAGACAACACGCCGTCGGCAACCGAGGCCGCATACGATTCATCCATGGTTTCGACCGACTCAGCAGCGCTTAATACCGCTTCCTTAATACGCCTGGTATCAAAGGGGACACGGCATCCATCACGCTTAATCACAACAGGTTTCACAGGGAGTTCCTCACATGACACTGTCACCAAAAACACAAAATGTAGTATTCTGATAACAAGAAGATACAAGATGTTGGGTATTAGGCGATAACTTGCCACAACATACCTTGATCTGAGTCATGGTTCTTCAATAGCCGCTCAGAGAACAGCCGATGATTTTGACGCGGTGCCAAAAATTGTTGCAACGCTTGATGTTGGCATCAGATGTCAACACATTTCGTCAGGCGCCCGTCGAGTTTTTCGCGAAAGGACGCCGGTAGAAATTGAGCAAAGAACTACCAACCGAAAGCCTGTCATGAGATCTTGATCTCTCTTTCATTGTATTGTCATTTCATCTCATTAATGTTGGCTCTATAGATAAGACATCACGCAGCTAGGCTGCTTGTATCAATAGCTGCTACATCAACAGGAAAACTATGGACGCTTTAAACCAATACACGTTTGTTGCGCCAACCGAAGACGAGCTCATGGTTGAGCAACCCGATTTGATTTATCTTGCCGAAGAGCAGGATGAGGAATTTGCCAACGACATCATTATTCTTGGCTAGCTCTGATATAAAAAAAGTCCGGCATGCCGGACTTTTTTTATCGCGCTATTTTTATCGCGCTATTCGCGCACATAGCCGTTATTGTAGTGCCTGACATCAGGCACGATATTATGTTTGTTCAGTAAGCGATACATCGTCGCCCGAGACACGCCGAGATCCTTCGCAGCTGATGCGACCTGCCCCCGGTGCGTTTCAAGCACGGCAACCAGCACATCTTTTTCAGCTTCATCTTTAATATTTCTCAGACTCTGCTTGAGATTTGCCTTGCTCGGCAGGTCAAAATGCTCCGCCCGAACTTCGTTGCCTTCGGCGAGTAACGCAGCGCGCTTCACTTGATTGATCAGTTCTCGCACATTTCCCGGCCAACTATATCGCAGTAGTAACTGTTTGGAGTCCTCGGAAAAACTTGACGCCATCGTGCTGTACTCACGGGCAAACTTGGTCAGGAAAGTTTCTGCGAGCAAGAATATATCTGAACCACGTTCCCGCAAAGTTGGGACTTTAATGTGAAAAACATTCAGACGATAATACAGCTCTTTGCTGAACTCGCCATTGGCGACCGCAGCTTCCAAATCAGCGCCGGACGAGGCAATGATACGCACATCTGCAGACGAGTCATCTTCCAACGAATCTCCCGCCGGCGTCTGGAGGAAGGACAGCAATTCGTCCTGTAACTCTTTTGTAAGCTCCTCAACATTGTCCAGTAAAATAGTGCCATTGAAGTGGGAGCCATCTTCCTGAACATAAGAGCCGTCCAGGAACGAGGCTTTATCATCTTCTTTGGTCAGTGAGCCACAATTGACGGTAATGAAGGGGGCATTTCTGCGTTTCGACAAACTATGAATGGACTTCGCAATCAGCTCTTTTCCGGTTCCGTTCTCCCCGGTCAGGAATACGTTTACCTCCGTCATCGCGACACGACGCACCATATCCCGTAACTGCTTGATTGATTTCGACTCACCAAACAACCCCATGTCATGCTGTGAGGTCACTTCAACCCAAGAGCTGGATTCAATCTCGAGCATTCCCAGCTGATGACCCACAGTATCCAGCAAATGGCTGCCTGGGATCGGCACCGAAAAGTAATCGACACAGAAATTATTGATGAACTGACAGATGGCATCCGTTTTCAACTGTTCTTTTTTAATGATCGCAATCCATTTGACCTGCTTCGTTTTATTTGCCCTTAAAGAAATGCTATTCAAGCTAAAATCATTATTGCTTAAATCTACAATACATATACAAGGACTGAACTCTTCCAAGATTGAATCAGCCGTCCGTAAGTCATAACAACAATGAGTTTTCCAACCTGATTGTTCCAGAAGCGCAATCCAAGGTTCATAATTGCAACCAATTGCAACCAGTCGACCATTTATTGTTTTATTTTGACATTGAGCCACCATAGAAGTCACCTTCTTTCAATGTACATATTATTATTGATGTCTTAAAAATATAGGCAATAAACGGCGAACTTGCAGGGTATCAGATGTAAGAATAGTCTCTAAAAGGGATTAGTCATGATGAGAAAGATACATTACATTTTCAGATCAATTAGTTAAGAAGAATAAAATCAGTAACAAAATTCTACAGAAATGCATGAAATTTATTTGGTAACAACAAAAAAGGTACAGCGCGTACACTGTACCTCATCAAACAACAAAAATTAACTATGTGTTCAGTTTAATATCGAGCCTGCCTCAGTGCCCGCTGAACAGCAACGCATTATTCAACCGATTTTCATAAATCGTTTGCTTAATGTATCCGTTCATATCCGCCTCAATATCCATAATGGTTTCGGTACTGATTTGGGTCCCATCATCGAAGTTCTGGATCACGAAACCGGATGCGTCTGAATCAATGGTTGAATACTTTATTTCATTATTCTCAACCCGAATATGCCTGAGCGGGTTATCCAATGGTATCGATTTATCGCCGGTTGGGCTGACCAGCATCCCATTGTTAATCGTAAAATCGGCAATATGGGTCGACAACACCTTTTCACCATTGATCGCTGTTGTAATCGATAGGCCGATATTGATAATGCTGTCGTTAATAGAAACAAACCCACCGCGCATAGAAGCCATCTCGTTATCGCTAAGGGACATCAGCCCCAGATCATCCACGGTCATAAAATTAATGGATGCATGCGCAACAACAGCAGCCCCTCCTATTGCTGATGCAACGAAAATACGAGTTAACTTTTTCATACTAGCCTCTAATAATCGTTTGCTCCCGGTAGTGTAATACTAAAGGTTGCAAGTGAATCTCTCGCGATCGCTTCGGACGAAGGCGATGGCGTATAGATATTATAGTTTTCATCCGTTATGAAGCTTTCTCTTCCTTGTTCTACGTGACTTTTTACCAATAGCACTGCGCCTTTATAATATTTTTTAAAATCTTTAATGGGCATAACCATGGTACCACGCGACGGATCACCCAGAATAACCTGACGACTGTTCATGCCTTTAATCACAACAAAGTGCATATAGCCATCAAAATTAACAATCGTTATTGCTGGAATTTGTAACTCCCCGAATTTTTCCAAAGGGAGATTATACCCATTCGCATCCAATCCGATTGAGACCAGGTAGTTTTTCATATCCAACATTGAGAAGCCTTGCTTTTCAATTTTTTCCTTGTTGCCATTTTTAAACATAAATTCAAAAACAGAATTTTCCTGGGTATCCCGGCCATAGTGATAAGTCACCAATGAAGCAACTGCAGCAGAACCACAGCTGAAATCATATTGCTGGCGATAAACATCGCCAAATAATTTCTCCTGATAACTTTTCACATTGATATTATACGCGCCCCGGCTCGGAAAATAATCAAGCGCATAAAGACTACTGCTTGCTAACAGACCTATCGTCAATATAACTGCTCTTTTCATAATCACTACCGAAGTATTTCTCTGTGTACCAACTTAAAGCCGCCAGACCTTGATCCATGAGCCCGGGCTTATTGCTAATGGGAATAAAGGGCCGAAACGGCCCTTCATCCAGGTTAGTAGTTGCCGTTGTCCGGACTCACTACGCCCCCACCTGAGCCAACCAGTGCTGCATTTGTGCTGGTTGTTTGTTGAACCATTGAGTTATTACCCACGTTCTGACCTGCCAAGCTGATACCAGACGAGTCGCCGAATGCACGGTACATGGTGTTTTCATGGTCAACGACGACCTCTGAAGGGCTACCTTTACAACAAGCACCACCGTAGGTCACATTGGCTGCCATCACGTCCCCGTACAGCTTGGACTCAGCCAAATACCTTTCTACTTCCTTCGTGAGTTTTTTGTGATAAGAAGCATCTACTTCTTTGTTAATTTCCGTTGTGTTTCGGTAATAGTTACCCACATCTTTCAAATACAAAGTATCATCATCGGTATTGCCGACATTACTTTTGTAGAAATTTTTGGTCGATGTATATTCAACATTTTTATCAACGGATAAGTTACCGCTACCTTCGATGGTGACATCACCATCATGGTCATATCCGTAGCCGTAATCGTAACTGTTATCATATCCATCAGCGAGCGCCAACGGAGAAGCCACAATTGCCGCAATTAGCATAAGATTACATTTACGCATGATCTTACTCCAAATATATGTGCTTTTATTTTTAATATCCGTGCTTTGTTATAGTGCTGCCCGTGAACCAACGCATGTGATTCAAATTGGCATACGACAACAGAAGTATTGTTATATAGCCCTGCGAAACCAAATGTACATCCCAATAGGTTTTGGTCGCTGACATATTTTCATATGCCAGCATAGATAGACTAACAATTTACTTCAATGTCAGGTTAACCACGGTCGCATTTTGAATTAACACATTGTTACCAGTGTTTTGGACCACACTAATAATACCGGAAGTATCACTAAAGGTGCCTTCAGCAATAATATTATCTCCCGTAACATTATTATATGCCCCATTACCTGCAACATCGCCATACATATCTGAACTTGCGTGAATATTATCAATTTGTAATTCGTACTGACCACCACGAGACATGGTCATTACGTCTTCACTCAAAGAATCAGAATTTGCTAGAATATCCAACTCATCTGCAATTGCCCCACACGAGATGAAAGCCAATGCTATCAGCGTTAAATATTTCATGACTTCCTCCTGAGGGCTGAAATTCAGCCCTCAGCTATGTGTTATTGACTGGTTAACATTGCATTGGTGCTGGCACTTTGCTGAACCAAAGAGTTGTTCCCTGCATTCTGGCCTGCAATGTTGATTCCTGACGCGCCGGTGTAAGCATCTTGCATTGAGTTGCTGTGTGTAACACGCAGTGAAGAGACGGCATCATCATTACCATAGTGACCCCAGTCCCCTCTATCACAACAAGCACCACCATAGGTTACTTCACTGTATGTTACAGAGCCGTCCATATAGGAAGTAGCCATGTAGTATTTCTCATCAATATCAATTTTGATGTGCTTACTCATATCCCATTTACTATTGTCTGTATACTCATAGATATCTTTGTTATTGACATCATATAAGCTCATGGTGTCGTCATCGCTGTTATAACTGTCTTTAACAGTGACATTTTTTTCATGTGAAACCGTTAATGTTTTATCAATGTCTTTATTGAATGAATCTGTGATAGTTTTGTCGCTAGAATCATAGTCATTATAACCGTAGCTTGAACTGCCAGAGCTTGCATATGGGTCATAGTCATAACCATATGGGTCATTCGCCAGAGCAAGCGGTGAAGTAACAACTGCTACCAATAGTGCGATATGTGTTTTACGCATGATCCTACTCCAAATATGTTGAGTTGTTCTTTTTTATAATCACTCGCGTTGATCCGCGAGATAACTTAATCATAGTTTTGGCCACTCGCACTTTTGTATTATTTTTAATAAATCCATTGCTATTTGCGTATAAAATTGCCCTCATCAATCACTTTACATTCTAACGCTCAGGTCGCGATAAATGTCTCTGACACAATGATATATTTTTATTTCTAAGACAATTTCTCAAAAATTATGACTGTCATAAAAAAGCATGATGCTCTCATTCGCAAGACAAAAATTTTAGATTCTCAGCTAACTTGATTTTCTCAGATAAGCTAGGATTTTCTTATTAATAAGTCACCCCTGTCCCGGCAGTAAAATCATACTGTATGTCAGAGAATGCCTGAGTTTATCAGTGCTGTTGAATCATCAGGTTACATCACTTTATCTATACTATTTTGGGGTCTGCCTCTGTTAAGTAAGTGAGGGAATTGTGAGTATTTTTAAGTTAAAAAGTCTGATCGTGCTGCTTGCTTTCTTCTCTGTTTCAGTTGCAGCAGAAGAGTCGACCGCACCTAAAAATAATGAGAAGCCAAAACGGGTCCAAACTGTCGCTGACATCTTGGAGCAACCGGGAGTCCTCACGCCCAAAGGCTCCTTCGTCTTGGACACTTCTTTGTCTTATACCCAGAACTCATCTAATTCAGTATCTGTTGTCGGGTACACCGTCCTCCCCTCTCTGATCATTGGTTTGATCCGTGCCAGTGACATTGACAGGACCACCCTGACTCTGGGCCTGTCTGGACGTTACGGCATCACCAACCGACTGGAAGTCGAAGCCCGGATCCCCTGGGTCTACCGCTCCGATTCCATCTCCGAACGTGATTTGAACAGCGGATCGAACCAAGCGGCCTTACGCACCGTCGACGGCAGTGATCTGGGGGATATCGAGGCAGCTTTCAAATATCAAATCAACATGCGTGAAGCGCCATACTGGATTGGGAGTCTGCGCTTTAAAAGTACCACAGGGAAATCCCCCTATGATGTACCGGTCAACAACCTCAATGACTTTGAAGAGCTGCCAACCGGCTCAGGTTTCCCGAGTATTGAACCGGGGATCTCGATGATCATGCCGATTGATCCGGCTGTTATCTTCATGAACTTCAGTTATATCTGGAATATTAAAGATGATGTGGAAGTTGATATCACCGTGGCCGATGAAGATGGCGAAAACGCGCGGGATATCCGGGTCGACACCATCGATTTGGGAGACACCATAGGTTTCAGCGCCGGGATGGGGTTTGCTGTGAATCCTAAATTCTCATTCAGCATCGGCCTGAGTCATAAAACCATTCTCAAATCGAAAGTGAACGGCTCCACGGCCACCGATGCCAAGCTGTTGCAACTGGATTCCCTGTCTTTCGGGGCAAACTATGCCGTCGATCGGGACACCACCATCAATATCGGTGCCACCGCAGGCCTGACCGCTGATGCCCCTGACTTTCAACTGTCGGTCCGCGTGCCTTATACCCTCAAATAGTCCGAGTTCCCCCGGCCCCCTGCCGGGGGCTACCTTTCAATGACTAAAGTCTAATTTTCCTCTATGCTATAGCGCTTACAATAGCAGTAACAGGAATGAAGACATGTCCAACCCACTTGATGCTTCCCGGATCGCAGAAATCCAGGCGTTTGATGCCGAGCAACGCTACAAATACCTGGTCAAAGAAGTCGTGGCGAATCGACAAATCTGGATCCTTACCGATGAGCATGGCTGTGTCATGTTAAACACCGAAGACGAAGACTGTGTTCCGGTTTGGCCGCATCAGGAGTTTGCTGAAGCCTGGGCGACCGGTGAGTGGGAAAATTGTAAAGCCGAAGCCATATCCCTGAATAAATGGCACAGTCGCTGGACTGTTGGCCTGGAAGACGATGAGCTGGCCATTGTAATTTTCCCGAATCAGGAAGAAGACGGGCTGGTTGTCTACCCGGATGAGCTGGATTTTGAATTAAAGCAACAAGCCCGCAAGCAGGGTCAGCGGTAACACCGGAATCCTCGCACGACGACAGTCCGGTTCAAGGGCGGTTTCCGCCCTTTTGACCGCCGATTGATTTCACGCCATCGGTCTTCCTTGCCATCGATGGCCTGGGACGCGGTTTACGATAGACACGGTTTACGACAGAAAGGCAGTATCGTGGTGATCGTCGCCACGACTGAGACCAAACAATTCTTGCTGGACACCGCACCTTGAGGTTGTTTGAGTCTATCACCTCACGAGCAACGGAGAGAGCATGCCATGGAAGTGCTAATACATTATCTCAAGCATAGCCCTGAGCAAGTGGGTTTTGAGCAGGTCATTCAGACCATCAACACCCACTACCATTACACCCCGACCACCTTCAGTAACGGGCTGGGCAAAGAAACGCTGGTCAACCCTGCCGGCAGTAACGAAGGTTCCTGTCGTATTTTTGCTTTTGCCTATTTGCATCAACTGTCTGAGGCCGAAACGCTGGCCTGTTTCGGTCAGTTTTATCGCCAGGATGTCCTGCAAAACCCGGAGGGGCAGGATCACATGAATATTCGTAACTTTATGAAGTACGGTTGGCAGGGGATTAATTTTACCGGGGAAGCCTTAGCGACCAAAGGCTAAGTTTCATCGGCAGGGGACGCATTGGCAAACTCATATTGGCGAGGCCACCTCGCCAATACCACTGCGAATCCTTGCGCTCATCTGGCTGGCAAGCCATCCGTTCAAACGATCAGAATGGATGCTGACAGTGTGAGCATTTTGACGCCGGTTTCAAGAAGAATGGTGTTCGGGTTGCCCTGGCGCAACTGTTGCAGAATTTTGTTGCGCGAATCGTCAGCCAGGTTAAAGGCACCATAAAGGCCAGCAACCCAACCAGCATCGGTGTCGGCGGCTGCAAATAAATCAGAAGCCCACCGATCACCAGGTTACTGAAAATGGTGTATGCGGGCCACAACCGACGCTTTCGAGCAGCGTCGTCCCCTCGTTGGAACAGCATAAAACTGCCGACGGACAGTCCGAGCCAAATCAAAGCGAATGTAACCATTAATTCCTGTTGCACAATTTCAATCCACATCAAAGCTTCAAACGGCGCCAGTGTAGCATTCTCCTGTCAGAAACTGCCAGAAAGCCATCCCATCCCATGTCATGCCCACACTCAACGGCGCATTGACTCATCGCTAGATGCCGCCATTTTGTAGCTCTTCATAACAGCGCTGAGACGAAGCCCTTCTCACCCGTAATCTGAGATACCGTTCACATCCTGAGACTGAGTGGTGACGGATTGTTCAGTTCAGGTCTTGAAAAGCAGCTTACCGGACCGATATCTTAAGCGTGCAGACAGGTGTTCCGACGGAACATCGTGATCCACGTGAAGAAATTTGCGACACGGAATTCACCGTCTGAACCACTTGACCCTGGTGGTAATAAAAGGAGCATCAATGGTTGCAAAATCCATCATCAGAACATGCGTTGTTCTTATGTTTGTCCTAGGCCGCAGCCCCATCGCTTCCGCGACCCTGCCCGACTACCATAGCCCGGACATTGAACACCCCTCTCCAACCCGAGGATCAAAAGCCTGTTTTCAGCGCTCACTCAGCGGCCTGTATGCCATTCCCAGTTACCGAGCTCCAACCCTCGCCCAGCCCCACCGTGACTTCAACAGCCTTTACACCGCAGCGGCGCAAGCCCAGCAGGAGCTGGAAGCCTTAATCCACCGCGTCAGCCTGACAACGCAAACCCGACCCGTGATCCCCGGCATGAAATCGATTGAACGGGCCCGATATAAAATTGACACGGAACTCAACGGCCAGCCTGATCAACTGACCGACCTGGCACGCGGCTCCGTTGTCGCCCGTGACATCGGCAGCATTGTTCAAACGTTCGAGCTATTCAATCAGGAAGCTGAGATTGTGGAAGTGAAAAACCGCTTCAAACAACCGGCGTCCTCGGGGTACCGCGATTTAAAATTGCTGATTCGGCTGCCTGAATCACAGCTCATCGCTGAAGTTCAGCTCCACCTCGAAGCGATTTCAGCCATCAAAAACGGTCCTGAGCACGGCATTTACGAAACCATTCAGGGGATTGAACGTCAAGCCGAGCAAGCCCAGCGCGCCTTAACACCACTGGAGCGTCGGCAACTGACGGATTTACGCCGTCAGGCACAAACCCTGTACCAAACCGCATGGCATCAATACCTGCAACCCGAGCGCTCCGCCGCTTAACCCGAACCCTCAGCCCACGTCTTTCCCTGTGGGCTGAACTGCCTGCTTATCCCGACAACGTTCATCTGCCGTTCAGTTTCACTTGCTATGCTCAATACATATTGAGTAGACATCAAATAACAGTTTAACCGGGAACGCACCCAAACAATTCGGTACGCCAAACGACACTTTTTGAATCCGCCGGGATTCAACCGCTCATTTTTACGTACCTGCTGAAACGTCAGCCAATGGAGTTGTTTTTATGGATGCCAGAACCTTGTTTCGTACCGGTTTTCTTCTGCTGTGTTTACTCAGCCCCAATACGCTGGTCGCAGCGCAGCAGCGCTTTGCAGAGCCGGAGCTGGAAACGGCCGCCGATCGGAGTGTGTTCAACAAACAGGTTTTCCAGCAAAGCCTGAGTGGCCTTTACAGCATCGACAGCTGGAAATCTGCCGAGATCCGACAACCCTATCAAACCTTTCCACCGCTCTATCACGCAGCCCGTGCTGCGCAGCAAGAGCTCGATACCGTCCTGAGCCGCATCGGCGGGCAGTCTGCCACTGAGCCCCTGATGGGAAATCTCAAATCGGCCCACCGGGCCCAAGCTAAAATCGCGACAGACTTAAAAGGCGACAGCAGCCGGATCACGGATCTGGCACGTGGCTCACTCATTGCTGCCAATGTCCCGGATCTCGTCCATGCTTATGCGCTGCTCGGTCAGGAACTGACGATTGTTTCGGTCAAAAACCGCTTTAAACATCCCGCACCATCCGGCTACCGTGACCTCAACGTGCTGGTTCGCCTGCCGCAAAGCCAGCTCATTGCTGAGGTGCAGCTCCACCTCGCTGCAATCGCTGAGGTCAAAAGCGGCCCGGAACACCAGCTATACGAGCAGATCCAGGAGATCGAACGACGGGGGCTCAAAGCAGATCGCCCGTTAACGGAGCTGGAACAGGCGAACATTGCCCGGCTGCGCCAAACCTCCGGTCAGTTATATCAGGCGGCTTGGCAACAGTATCTCCAGCCCCAGACCCTGGCCGGTTAATACTGGCCAGAGCGGGGCAAATCAACGATGATGAAATGACTCTACATTCAGGAAGAGAGACAGATGACGCACCCTTACCAACCGATTGATTGCAGCCTGTACGATTATTTTGAAATGGCCTGCCTGTTCCATTATCAGGTCAGATTGGAGCTAGCCGATTCGGACATCATTGAGGGACGGTGTCTCGATACTCAAATCACTCCGGATAAATCGGAATGGCTGTTGCTCGAAATTTCACCGACACAACGAATGTCCATTCGGCTGGATCAGATCCGCCGGATGACAGCCATCACGCCCGGCGCACGTTTTACCACAATTGCGTGTTAACCGCTTGTCAGTGACAAGCAAAACGGCGGGTGAAATAAACAACACATGAACTGAGTCCGTAGGGGCGGAATTTGCGTCAACGTCAGCGTCTACATTAACACCAGCGTCGCACCTGCTGACAATAACGCCGGTATTCATCGCCGAACAAATGCTCAAGTACCCCTTCCTCCGGTCCAATCTGGAAGTTATTCATATACAGAACAAACAAAGGAATGATGATCACCCCGGACAGGGCTGAGAAGTAAAAGAAAGCGGCAATCAATAACAGGAGCAACCCCAGATACATCGGATTGCGCGAGAAACGATAAATCCCACCGGTGACCAGGGTGGACGTTTTTTTCGGCCGATGAGGATCCACCGTCGTCCGGGCTTTGGCGAATGACACCACACCAGCCAGGCCAACCGTGGTCCCGCCCAGGCACAGCAGGAGAGTCACGGCCGACTGCCCCCAAAATGAAAATCGCCACAACGGCATATGTTCAGACAACCAATACATCGTCCCCAGAGCAATCAACATCAGTAGGGGGGGCGGTAATTTCAGATGCATAAGTGTACTCCTTCGAACGTTTCTATCCTTCTTATCTATAACTGTAGAACTATCCTTGAAAAACAACACTCTAACTCTTGCATTTTTCGCGATCCCCTGAAAAACGAACAAACACGTTGCACTTGGACGAGCGCAGACTGACAAAGCATGACAAAAGACTGACACCAGCCCGCGTATCGCCTACAATACGCCGCTAACAAGATATTTAGGTGTTGATATGAAAATTTGTGCTGTTGAGCTGAGAAGCAATGAAGCTGTCATTTGTCTGCTGTCAAAATCAAATGGCATGTTTGACTTGCCTGAGTGCCGGACGCAAAAATTCATCATGCAAGATTCGCTCGACAACATGCAGATGAAAGACTTCCAGTTCGCATTCAAGAAGCTGCTGGAAGACTACCAGGTTTCCCATGTCGTCATCCGTACACGTGAAACCCGTGGTAAGTTTGCCGGAAGTGCGGTGGGCTTCAAACTGGAAGCTGCGATTCAGTTGATTGATGGCATTGAGGTGGATTTCATCACCAGCAATGAAATCAAACAAAATCTGAAACGTAACCCACTGGCCATTGACTTCCGTGCCACCGACCTGCGTCAGTTCCAGGAAGCCGCATTCACGACAGGCTATGCCTACCTGAGCAAATAAGGCGACTTGCCGAAGCCAATCGAGAGCAAACAAAACGGGGAAGCCAAGGCTTCCCCGTTTCTCATGATGCCGGATTAATCTTCCCGCTTAAGCGGTCGGATAACCGATTCGAGCCCTTCGATCTTAAACTCCAGGGCTAACGCCATCAGCATGCCTAACTCGCCTTCCGGAAAGCCTTTTTTCTGGAACCACAACAGGTACTCTTCCGGCAAATCAATCAACACCCGGCCACTGTATTTGCCAAACGGCATTCTGACATTGGCTAGTTTGATTAGATGTTCTTTTTGAAACATGGTGCTCTCCTCGCTAGCCTGCACAGAATCACTGATTTCCCAGGCTGATTCAAGCCAACACGCACCAAGATCGCTCCGCTCAGGGTTGCGCTTCCCATAGATGACGCACCAACGTTTGGCCATCGAGCACCAGCGCGCCGGTAAAGACAGCACCCGGGCGAACCTCGCCGACTCCTGCTGGTGTACCGGTCATCACGATGTCGCCATCATCCAGCTGCATGAAGCTCTGGATTTCGGCCAGAATCTGATCCGGCTTATACATCATCAGGGAGGTATCCCCCTGTTGTACCTGTTCACCATCAATCTCCAGCGTTAAGCCCAGCAAGCCATCGCTTTCGGGTAACGGGACAAATTCACTGAACACGGCTGCGCCGTCAAACGCTTTACTGCGCTCCCAGGGAAGTGACTTGGCTTTCAGTACACTCTGAACCTCCCGCTTGGTCAGGTCGAGGCCAAACGCCGCTGCGGCAAAGCGCCCTTGCTGGTAGAGGTAGGCAATCTCGCCTTCATAATGTAGGGTTGCGCCGCCATGTGTCGCAGACAGCGTCTCGGAAATCGCCGAGTTGGGCTTATTAAAAATCACCATCTCGTCCGGCATTTCATTCCCTAACTCATGAACATGGGCCACATAGTTGCGACCAATACATACAATTTTACCCGGAGCAATTTGGGTTTGCTGATAGCTGACTGTCTTCATCCTTGTTCCTTCTGACCAATACCTTGTTGTCCATCGCTGATCCGTGCGGTTCCCGAAGCCGGGCATTCCGGTTCCGGTTTCAACTGTTCAGCTGGCGCCTCAACGCGGGGAACAGAGTAACCGCTCCCACACAATAAATAAAGCCGGCAAATGCCGGCTTTATAAACAAATACAATTAATTATACGAAACGAAAGCTGGCGTTTACAGCTTCACAAAGACCAGTTGTGCATTCACCGGGACACTCAATAGAATCGAATTCAGTTTGGCAATATTTTGCAGTACCTCGATCCCCTTATCCAACCCAAAAGGCTGGGAGCTGATCAAAACCGGCCAGGTCGTCGTCACCAGCAAACCACCATTTTCCAGGCCGGTGGCTTGCAGTTTTGCCTTGAGCGTCTGGGTTTGACCATGCAGATCAAGCGTAAACGCCGTGTCGAGGGACTGCGTTTTACCCGGAGCCATAGACGTCAACAGCGCCGGATCAACCTTCGCCGTCAGGGTTGCAAACGGAAAACCTTCGACTTCAAATAGTTCCTTTTTCATCCGCTCATCCCGGATGGAGATCTGGCTGTCGATACTGGACAGATCAATCACCACCTTCACGCTTCCGTCGTCCGCCACCGAACCACTTAAGTTCCGGAAAAAATGAGGTTCAATCACCGCATCATTTTTGACCGATAAAAAATTCACGCTCGAGCGGGGGTTATCCAGCTTCCAGTCGGCCCAAACCTGCGGACAAACCCCAAGCAGCAACGCCATCAACAACCCATGCAAAATCACGCGCATTGTGTTCTCCCTATTCAACTGAAATTCAATAAGCCATTGTTCTAGCGATGTGTTTAACCTTACGTTTCTACACTATAGGCGAAGTTCAACCGATCGGCGGGATTATTCGCAAACGCAGGCACCTCATCGGCGCCTGCAATTACATTGACGGGGTCATCTCAACCTAGCTGACTTTGAAGCGATTGATCATCCCCATCAGATTCTGTGAAACCTGGCTCAACTCTTCACTGGCGCTGGCCGTTTGCGACGATTCCTGCGACACCGACAGAGAGGTATCTTTCAAGCTCACCACGTTCCTGTTTATATCGTTGACCGTCAGGCTTTGCTGCTCGGTTGCCGTTGCAATATGCTGGCTCATGGCCTGGATCACATCGACTTCCCGGTGAATCACCATCAGCGCCTCTCCGGCACGGGCCGAAATGCGCGATGCGTTCCGCGCTTTTTCGCTCCCCTGGCTCATCACCTGAACCGCATTTTCCGCGCCCGCTTGCAGCTTCTCGACAATGTTCTGAATCTCGACCGTGGATTCCTGCGTGCGCTGGGACAAGGTTCTGACCTCATCGGCGACCACAGCAAACCCACGCCCGGCTTCCCCGGCCCGGGCCGCTTCAATCGCAGCATTGAGCGCCAACAGATTGGTCTGCTCAGCAATCCCCCGGATCACCTCCAGGACCTTATCGACATTGCGGCTGTCTGCCGCCAGTTGATCGACAACCTGACTCGCACTGGCGATGTTTTCCGCCAGTAAATTCGCTTCGGCGATATTCTCTTCGATAATGGCTTTACTGGCCTGGGTTTGCTTGGCTGCCGTGATGCTGGAATCATTGGCTTCCACCGTCCGACCGGCCACCTCTTCGACCGTCGCCAGCATTTGCGTCATCGCGGCCGCCAGTTGCTCAACATCATTCTGTTGCTGAGACAAACTCTGATCCATCACAGCCGTGGATGTCGACATCTGATTGGCAGCCGCCGCCACTTGCGCACCCGCCACGCTGATATTTTGCATAATGCTTTGAATCGAGCCGACAAACTGATTGAAATAACGTGCCAAGTCGACCAGCTCAATCGGACCGTCTTCGGTTAACCTCTGAGTGAGATCCCCTTCCCCGCGCGACAAGTCTCGCATGGCAGACACCGTCTGTTTCAATGGCGTGGTGATTGAGCGAATAAAGAAAATTATCAGCACCGACAGAGCCGCCAGGATCATCGCAGCATTCAGCATCACAATCGTTTCCGAACGTGTAATGTCCGCCTGCAACGCCTCCATATTCAGCCCGCTGCCAACCAACCAATTCCAGGGCCCGAAGGTCAGGGCATAACTGGTCTTCGGCTCCAGCAAGGTCTTGTCTTCGCTGTTGGGCCACAGGTAATCAACAAACCCGCCCCCGTTGGCGCCTTGCCGGTACAGTTCCCGGACAAACTCAACGCCATTGGCATCTTTCAGCCCAAGGGTATTTTTGCCGATCAGAGCCGCCACCCCACTCGCCAGCTGGACCCCGGTATCATCTCCGACAAAAATATAATTGCCATGGTCAAACCGCATCGCAGACACCGCAGTAAGGGCCGCCTGCTGGGCGGCCTGTTCGGTCATCACACCACTCTGGCTTAATCCGTGATAATAACTCACAATGCCAACCGCGCTTTCGACCAGCATCACCACGCCCCGCTCGTGGTTCTCCCGCATATGTTCCCGCGTCTTACTGGCATTAAGCAGGGTATTCACCGCCAAACCAACGGCGAACAACCCGAGGATCAACCACACCCTAGACGCAATGGTCATTTGTGACAATGAACCTTTCATAACACACCCCCATCCAGCCCCCTATTGTTCCCCTGGGCCGGTCACTCGCTGATGATCAAAACATTGCTCATGATGCCGGTACAAAGCCGCCAGCTTCTCCTTGGCTGTTTGCGTCTCGCCTGCCGGGTCCGTCGAAAAGTGCCTGACGACCTCAGCAAAATGCGTGATGAGTTGCTGCGAATGTTGCTGCGACTGTGGACACAGTTCAGGCGGCCGATTGGTTTGTAGTTCCAGTCGCTTCTGGCGCGCCCGTTGAATGACGAATGTCATGCCGGCACCTCTTCATGGCTGTTGAAATGATGAAAACGATAAACATTGATTCGATTTAACGCACAGTCCGGTAAATACACCCGGCCCTTCCTGACATGCATCAGGTACGGCATCCACAACTGCCCTTTGTCAGGGTCGGCGCCAAACCCGCAAAAACTATCCACAAAAGTTCCGTCCGGTTGAAACACTTTAATGGCCCGGTTCACCAGATCGGACACAAACAGATAACCCCCGTCATAATCAATGCTGGTCGGCAGCAGAAAATCATCACTTCGGGTGCCATAACCTTCCTGGCCAAAGCTTCCGATCCACCGGTGCTGGTTGTCGTAGATTTCAATCCGGTTGTTGGTTTGATCGGTAATATATAAATCACCGTTCTCTAACACCGTAATGTCTGTGGGCGTGTGGAACTGGCCATGTTCATCTCCCAACCGGCCGAACACTTCCACCAGCCCGGCAATGCCCAGCGCATTGATCCGCCACCGGGCAATCCGGTTATTGCCGGAATCGGCGATGAAGATATCGTTGGTAACCGGGTCGATTTCGATTCCCTGCGGTTTATTCAACTGCCCGGGCAGGGCACCCAATCCGCCAAAGAAGGTATAGGGGATCAGCTCCCCGATCCGGGGGTCATACTGAAAGACTGACACAATCCCGCTGAGATAATTGCCCACGATAATCATCGGCACACTGGCATCCACCTGGCCGGGGAGTCGGGATCGGGGCGTATAAGCAGCAATCCCCAGTGAGCCTGGCAGCAGCGGTAAACTAATGGGCGCAGCCGAATCTGTCTGGCCACTGTCACTGGCCTGAAGCTGGTAATTCCCGGCATCCACCATCCAGAGCAGCGCTTCGGGATCGTCAAACTTGTCGTTCAGCAGGATCCGCAGCCAGGTCTGCTGCCAGCGCTGAACCCACTCCGTTTGTGCAGCCATCGCAAGGCTGAACCAGGAAGGCATGCCAGCCGGCTGCATCGCCTGGAACAATTTATCCTGCCACCCCAGCTGATGGTTCAGCCAGCTTTCCAACAGTGGAAAAGGCTGGCGACGCGGTGACGATGGCGGATTTGCCGTCATCTCCCCTGCGACCGCGGTCACAAAATGAAACTGGCCGGGGTTATCCCGCTCATCGCCGATCCGCTGTAACACTTTGGTTGCGCGAACTGTTTGGTCTTTAAGCGACGGCAGGTGAACTTGATGGACCTGAAGTGACGCCAAAATCGGCTCGGTAATCAACAAGCGATTTTTCCCGGGCAGCGGCGTGATCTGAATGGGGGCAAAGAAGCCGTCCAGTACGCCTTGAAGCCGACCTTCCAGGTTATATACAGAGATCGCGTTCGGCTCTGCTCCGGGGATTAAGATCCGGTTCTGGATCACCGCAACATCACGCGCCAGTGCCAGCCCGTCAATGTAGCACTTCTGAGTGCCTTCAAAAGGAAGTCCCTGTCCCTGCCAGTTGCAGCGAACCACGGTCGCAAAGCCGGTATTTGCAATATACAGCGCGCCCTGATGATCGAGACTCAGCCCCTGGGGCCACAACAAGTGGATTGGGCCATCAGGGCCTTCAATCTGATGAATGGAACGGCGATACTCACCGGTTTCTGAGAAAACCACCAGCCGGCTGGCCCCGCCTTCCCCTTCATAGAACTCATCGGCGACACACAGTTCTCCCTGATAAAAGGCCAGCCCGTTCGGCCCCTGAAGCTGGACATGCGGTTCATCACCGAAACAGCGCTGTGATGTAATGTTGAGCTGCTCATCGTACGTCAGCAGGTGTATGCGCCGATTGCCGATATCACTGACATAAATCCAGGGTTGTTCCGGGTGGGCCAGCAGGCGGAACGGCATGTTGAACGCCTGTGGCCCCGAACCGATGGTGCCGAAATGGCCAATGACCTGCTCAAGCACATAGTCAAAGATCAATATCCGGTTATGCGCCGTGTCTGCCAGCCAGAGATTGCCGTACCGATCCACGCAGCTTCCCACCGGCGTATTAAGCGATACATTGCCTTCAACAGCACAAGGCACTTCAGGAAGGCGCTCAACCACACGCCCGATGTATGACTGAAATTCGATTCCCATGTTGCAGGTCCATCCACTTTGGTGATTCGACAGTATATGAGGTTAATTACATATCAATTATCATTAGCTGATGGATTGGCGGTTGAAAAATAATCACCTGCAGAGTTTGACTGAGTTCAAACTTTATTGATACGGCCGACGGATGCCTCGTCTGTCTCGACAAAAATAAACACGGCCAGGATCCGAGCTTACGGATCACTGGCCGTTCTTATTGACGCCACGGTGTCACGGTCACGTTCCCGATTCACACGTGGCCTCAGTCGACTCACCTGCTCAGGACACGGCGTTCCGTGAAGAGATAAAACCTGCCCGGATTCTTACGTCGCGACTGATTCTGACGAGAAACGCGTCGTTATCAGCTTACTCCTGCGGACTCATGTATGGCTGGCGATGCTCATGCCATGCTTCAATCCAGGAGAACAACTCCCCTGCCGGCATCGGCTGCGCAATATAGAACCCCTGAGCCACATCGCATGTTGTAGTGCGAATAAATGCCCAGTCTTCCGCGGTCTCTACCCCCTCGGCCACTGAACGCAGTCCCAGTTGTGAAGCCATAGTGGCACTGGCTTCAAAGATAATTCGCAGCGCCGGATCTGAATGCGCATCGTGCACAAACCCGCGGTCAATTTTCAGCTCATTGAACGGCGTATCACGCAGTTGTGCCAAAGACGAGTGCCCGGTGCCGAAATCATCAATTGACAGTGCCACGCCTTTGATCCGCAAACGGGTCAGAATATCCAGCGCCGCCTGTCGATCCTTCACCAAACGACTTTCAGTGACCTCAAGCACCAGGCCGGAGAGATGAACACCAATATCGTCCGCGACTTCCTGCAGCCAATCCGGAAATGCCAACGATGTCAGGCTTTCCATCGACACGTTGACCGCCATCGTCAGTTGGATGCCATCGTTATGCCAGGCCTGAAGCAACTCCAGCGCCCGGGCCAGCACAATCACCGTCAGTTCTCCAATCAGACCGCACTCTTCGGCCAACGGCACAAACCGATCAGGTTCAATCAGGCCGTATTCCGGGTGCAGCCAACGCACCAGGGCTTCCACGCCAAGCACCTCTCCGGTGTGCACATCCACCTGCGGCTGGTAATAGTTCACCAGTTGCCCCTGCTGAATCGCCTGACGAAGCTCATCAATGGTGCATTCAAACGGATTATCCACACAAGTCACAGTATTGAGTGTCGGTCGTTTCGCAATGATCGCTTTAATTTGGGATGCGGTGACTGGTTTTTGCAAGCCTTCCAACACGTTCAGTTGATGCGCCTGCGCAAGCGCGCGGGCACCTTTTAAAATGGCGCGTTCCTGACCGCTCATCAGAACGACGCCTCCCCGAAATCCAATGCGTCCCAGATGACGAACAAACTCAATGCCATCCATTTGCGGCATACGCAAATCACAGAACAGCAGCTCCACTTGCTCCGGATTCTGTTCCAGGGCCCGCAGTGCATCCTCAGCATTGTCGTGCAGGAGCAACTCCTCACTCACCAGCGAATTGAGCTGGTGTGCAATTAACTTCAATGAAAATGACTCGTCGTCAATTAACATGATGGCCATAAGTTTCTCCTAATTGCGCCGCTTTACCGGCAAGATAAGCCTTCACGGCAGCTTCTGTACTCGCGGACACATCTGCCAATTGCGCCATGAACGCGGACGCAGCAGAAAGATCGCCCTTGGTGCAGGTATTTTCCAGCTCGGCACACAAATCACCCAGTTGAAGTGCCCCGACAGAACGAGAAGATGACTTCAGCTTGTGCGAAATTTCAATCATTTGTCTAACATCTTCATCACTGTAAGCTTGTTGCAATAACTTTTCCTGACCCTGCATCACGGAAAGGTATTCTGTGAGAAACTCATCCACAACCGCCGGGTCAGAGCCCACCAGCGCTTCCAGTTTAGACACTTGCAACACCACCACAGCAGGTTTCGGGGCACCCAGCATCTGCTGTGGCTGGGCTTGTTCCGATTCACACACAGGATGCGGGAGCCATTGCGCCAGAACCTGCCTGAGTACATCCAGCTGCACCGGTTTGGTCAGGAAATCATCCATTCCCGCTTCCATCGCCCGTCGTTTCTCGCCCCTCAGCGCATTGGCTGTCAGGGCAATAACGGGTTTGCGCTGGCTGCCAGTTTCCGCATCACGCACCGCGCGGGTTAACTGATAGCCGTCCATTTCCGGCATATGCAGATCCGTCAGCAACAGGGCATATTGATCATCCTGCCAGAGCTGCCACGCCTGACTCCCGTTTTCAGCAACTTCTGCGGCATACCCCAGCATGTTCAGCTGCTTGAGGATCACCTTGCGGTTAATCTCGTCGTCTTCGGCCACCAGGATCAATCGCTGTTCTGCCCGGGCCTGCGCCACAGTCGGGGCTGCTGGTAGAATTGCACCACTTTCCCCGACGGTTTCCGTGACCGTGCTCGGTGACATCACCCCGGCAGCCACAGCAACGGCCTCCAGGAATTCCCGACGACGCATCGCCAGGCCGCTCATGGTGACCGTATTGGGTAAGGTGCATTGGAATGCCCGCTCTCCACCGGGTGTCAGGATGAGGCGCCGTATCTGTGTCAGAGTGTCAAGCGGGTCTTGCGGCTCATTCGCAACCCATGCTGATGGCCCTGAGGCGGTAATGACCACCGTGTTGGCCGACAATCCCCGGACCAGTGCCAATGCCTCCGCTTCCCGGGCGACAATCTGTACTTTCCCCCCGGCCAGATGCAGATAAAGCGCCAGATCGTCAACCGGTAACTCGGGGTCGGCTATTAACACAGCAAAGACCTGATCCAAATGCGGCGGCACGAAAAGTCCCTCACCAGAGACCGGCTGGATCGGCAGCGTGACCGTAAACTGTGCGCCCTGCCCCGGACGGCTTTCCACATCAATGATTCCCGCCAGCAACGCCACCAGCCGTTGGGTAATCGCCAATCCGAGACCGGTGCCGCCAAACCGCCGGGTAGTCGAGGACTCCGCCTGGCTGAAAGATTCAAACAGCGAGCTCTGCGCCATGTCCGAGATCCCGATACCATTGTCGATCACCCGAAACACGACCTGCTCCGGTTTCCCTTCAGGGCACTCCACCCGAATCCAGACTCGCCCGGCAATATTTTTGCGCCCGCCACTGAACTTAATTGCGTTGCCAATCAAGTTATAGAAGATTTGTCGAAGTCGGGTCGGATCTGACGCCACCCAGGTCGGGATCCGGGGGTCAATAAATAGATGAAGGGACACCCCCTGACGCTCCGCCAATGGCAGCAGAGAGGTACAGATCCCCTCCACTATTCCTTCGATCGCCACCGGGATCTGCTCCAGTTCCAACCGTCCGGCTTCAATTTTGGAGAAATCCAAAATGTCATCGATTAGGCGCAGCAAGGAAAATGCGGAGTCCCGAATGGTGTTGACTTCATCTTGCTGGCGACTGTCCAGCTCACTGTGTGAGAGCACTTCCAGTAAACCGATCACCCCATTCATCGGGGTCCGGATTTCATGGCTCATGGCCGCCAGAAAAGCTGACTTGGCCTGGCTAGCCTGCTCAGCCTCCTCACGGGCTAGTTCCAGTTTGTCGTTGGTCGCACGCAGTGAAGCGGTTCGCTCAGATACACGCAATGCAAGCTGCTCGCGTTCGCGGGCAATTTCTTCATTGGCAACTTTCAATTGCCGGGTCCGCTCATCAACCCTCACTTCAAGCTGTAAATTCAGCTCCCGCAACGCCCCTTCGGCTTGTTCCCGGGCCCGGACTTCGCGATTCAGCCAGACCGTGCTTTGATAAGAGCTGATTAACATCCGGCTCATCACAAACAGCAACAAGCTCAACAAACCACCGGCGGTGAGGGTGATCCAGGACAGGGAAAAATCAATGGTTGACTCAAAGGCTGGTGTCGCACTGAACGCAACCGTCCAGGGATGGCCGGCAATATAGATAATTTCCGTTGATTGCAGTGCGGGCGGGGTGCTGGACAGATCCAGCTTGAGTACTTCATGGCCATCAAACAGCAACTGCTCAGGACGATTGGACTTCCCGTCAAATAACTGAAAACTCACAGCAGAGTTGGTTGTCAGCAGCCCCTGCAATAAATTCCCGGCACGAAATGGACTGTACACATACCCGACAAAGGCCTGACGACGTGCTTCAATCGTCTCTGGCGGGGTTGCCACGTTATACACGGGCAAGTAGAGAATAAATCCCGGCTGTATTTCTTCTGTGAGGGGATCGGTCCACGCCACTTTGCCTGACAGTACCGCGGAGGCACTGTCCCGGGCCTTGATCAGCGCCGTCTGCTGCTCGGGAAGCATCTGCATATCGAAGCCGTAATACTGATAATTCAGCTCATCCATGGGTTCGATAAAGACCGTCGGCGTATATGTTTCCCGCTCCCCTTCCGGAATAATGCGGTAGCGGCCCAAGCCTTCTGCCTGTATTTGCCGGATATGCGCCTGTTTATCTTGATCTGTAACCGGCACAGCAAATCCGATGCCGTGAATCCCGGGATAGTGCATCCCAAGGCGCAGCTTTCTCACATAGCTTTGCCATTCGAGACGCTCAACCTGCTCTGACGCCGCGAACAAGGCCACGCCGCCCAACAAGACCTGCTCATGGGCCACCATTCGACTTTTGATCCGCGCCGCCACGTCATGGGTTTCATTCTGAAAACGTTGCTCAACATCCCGGTTGACATAGGCGGTTGCCAATTGCCATGAAATTGCCGTGACGACGAGCGAAAGGAACAACACTATCCATGGTATTTTTCGAGCTACACCGACTTCTAGCACTGGCTGTCCTTCTCTCAGTGTTTTGCCTGGCAAATTCCATCGCCGGGCAGCCTGGTTTAGGGATGCAATGTTTCAAGGTTCAGAGTGTCAAGGTTCAGAGTGTCGAAATTCAGGGTGCCGAAATTCAGGGCATCAGGCCCCGCATACCCACACATTGCATATAACATTTTTAGTACACAGGGACGCAAATTAACAAGGAATTAATCGAATCAGGCAGCAGATGCTGATGAAATGAGGTCAGGTGGGCGGGAAGTGTTACAAAACCAGACAGGTTTACTGGCTTTGTAACACTTCTTGAAACAGCTGGTAATCGAATTAAGCGATTTTTTGTTGCGCACTATGTTGCGCAGGGAGCAGTTCATCAACAATCTGTTTGAGCAGGAAAGTTTCACGCTCGATCGACATCCCTTTCTTATCACTATTGGCCATGGTTTCTTCATTGTGACGAATGGCATCGAAGATATTGATCCAGACCGGTTTCATCCCGTTGCTGATTTCGTAATCTTCCAGTTGCGTCTCTCCCAGCTCGGTATCAATGGTGCAGACGTAACAGTAGGACTCCATATGCACGATGTCGTGCTCCGGCTTGTACCAGGGACGAAACTCTTCGTAGAGACCAAACTCCCGGAGATCGCGAATATTACGCGCGCCGGTTTCTTCGGCCAGCTCGCGGATTAAGCCCTGAACGATATCTTCCCCGGCATCGACCCCGCCCCCCGGCAAGGTGTAATCGTGATAGCGAGCGGTGTAGAGCATCAGAATGTTCTCGCCATCCAGAATGATGCCACGGGCCGCTCGGCGGTGAAAAATACGCCCTTCCAGGGTGTCAATATCCGGATGGACCGTTGATCTCAGTAATCGCATACTTGCTTATTCATCTTTTGCTTCAGACAGGCCGGGCATTCTAGCGAACCTGTTACCACTTGAACAGGCGATGGAAGAAGTCCTCGACCTGTTTGATGCAGGTTTGCTTGAGTACACCTCGCGGATCCCAGGCAGGTAAGTCCATCGTCCCGATACATGACTGCTCCAGCCCGCCCATCGGATGACGCTGATAGGTAAAGTTTTGAATTTGAGCCGGGGTGCGCATCACCAGAGGCTCCGGATCCCGACGCTGAATATAGTCCGCATACAAACGCAGCGGGCCGGATGAGCCGGTGAGGTTCGCGCTCTGGTTGTCATCGCGTCCCATCCAGACGGTCACCACTTCCCGACCGTCAACCCCCACATACCAGCTGTCTCGGCCTTTATCTGAGGTGCCAGTTTTACCGGCCAGACGTGACGACGGCAGCACGGAATTCAGGTAACGGGCGGTGCCTTCGGTCACGACTTTCTGCATGGCATATAAGGTTAGCCAGGAAGCTTGCTCGGGCACAGCCCGGGCTGATTTCGGGATACGCTGATAGAGGATATTCCCCTCACTGTCGACCACCGAACTCAGCGCCGTCAGTTCGCTCTTCATACCCCCGCTGGCGATGGTCTGATACATCTGCGTGACTTCCACTGGGGTCAGAGTAAAGGCACCCAGCAACATCGAAGGCAATTTCGGGACTTCCTGGCGATCCACACCCAGCAGATCCAGCGTTTCGATGACCCGATCCAGACCAACGGCCAACCCGAGATTAACCGTCGGCACGTTGTAAGATTTCGCTAACGCCTGGTACAAGGGAACCTGACCGCGATACTGGCGATCATAATTGCGTGGCGACCAGCGTTCGCCATTCTCGCCCGTGAGCGTGAGTGGCCGGTCAGCCAGAGTCGTCGCCAGAGAAAAACGTTCCGGCTGTGACAGCGCCGATAAATACACCGCAGGCTTCACCACAGAACCAATCGGCCGGCGGGCATCGATAGCCCGGTTGAAGCCGTCGAAGCCCGGACGGCTGCCGCCCACCATGGCACGAATTTCACCGCTCAGGCGATCGGCCACCACCACCGCGGTTTCTAACTCATTACCGGCCTGTTTTTCCAATTGTGGAATGGTTTTCCGGACCGCCTGCTCCGCTTTGGCCTGAGAATCCGGATCGAGCGTGGTAAACAACCGCAGCCCCTGACCGGGACGATAATCTTTCACGTTGTCTGCCAGCTCCCGCTCCAACTGACCAAAATAGGCCGGCTGGCGATGCGCCACCTGCCCTTTGGATTGCAAATCCAGCGGACGCTTGATCGCGCGCGCATAGTCCGCCTGCTCCAGCTTGCCACTCTCGACCATCAAGCGCAGCACCAGATTTCGCCGCTCTGTTGCGCGTTCCGGATAACGCCAGGGATGATAGTAAGAAGGCCCTTTGACCAGACCGACCAACAACGCTTGCTGATCAACCCGCAGCTCGGTCAGCGGCAAACCAAAGTAAAAACGCGCACCCAGCTCAAAACCATGAATCGCATCAGCACCGGCCTGCGCCAGGTAGATTTGGTTCAGATAAGCATCCAGAATTTGATCTTTGCTGTAGCGATAATCGATGATTAACGCCATATAGGCTTCTTTCAGCTTGCGCCATAAACTGCGCTCGCTGCTGAGGAACAGATTCTTCGCCAGCTGCTGAGTCAGGGTACTGCCACCCTGAACCGTCCGGCCAGCCTTCAGGTTGGCAACCAGTGCCCGGGCAATCGCTGCCGGTGACACACCGTCATGCTGGTAAAAATCACGATCTTCGGTCGCAATCAAGGCATCAATCAAAGGCTGCGGCATATCCGCTTTCGCTCGGTAAATCCGCTGCTCGTCGGCTTTGGCTTCCAGCATGCCCAGCAACTTCGGCTCGACACTGAAGGTGCCGTATTCCCGGCCGGTATCCGGCTCATAAATCCGCTTCACTTTGGAATAGCTGAACTCCACCACGACATGTTGCTGCGCTTTTTCGCCATCCGAAAACTCAAACGGACGCCGGATGAACTCCACCTTGAGTCGGCTGGTCGCATATTCGCCGCTCTGGGTCGGGCGGCTCACTTTGCGGTACTTGAGCGTTTCCAGCTCATTGACCAGATCCTCGTAACGGATCAAAGCGCCGGGTTGCAACGTCAACTCGCGGGCATACACTACAGACGGCAGCTGCCACAATTGCCCTTCAAATTTTTCCGTCACCACCTGATTCAGCGAATGGCCCATCCAGGCTCCGCCACCGGCCAGCAAGGCAACGCCCAGCACACCGGCTTTGAGCAGTCGTTTCTTAGGCCGGGTCGTCACCGGCGGCGGTGTCGGTTCAGGCGATGCACCCGCTCCCTGACGAGATTCATCAGCGGGCGGTACATGCGGCGTCTTGGGGTTTTGTTCTGGTGTCGTCATGATAATTTGCAATAAAAATGGGCAGCAACAGAGAAGAATCGGAGCAGACAATACCCGAGCCCCCTTCCGGCAATGTCATCGGCCTGTCAAAGAAACACCTCGCCCCGCGTGTCGCGACTGGCCTTTCACGGCAAAATCACGCAGAATACGCGCCCTGAATGAGATGCCGAGAACAACTATGGAACGCGATTACCAACTTGACTGCCTGCTCACCATGCCCCGCCATGAACTGGAAGAATTCAGCTTACGGGTGATTGGCCGAATGGTCCCGGAAGATGTGATGGAAGAGCTGTTTACTTTTGAGCATGAAGAAGTGGACAGCGAAGAGCGGATGCAGGCAGCCCGATTTGATGCCCTGCTGCGGATGACGGCAATCGCTCTGGGTGAAGTCAATGTCGCGTTTTCCGAATCAGCGCAGGCGCAACAAAACATTGAGCGCATGACCCGTCTGATCCTCTGGCACTTCTACGCCATGTCATTCAACCTGGAAGAAGCTATCACCCTGGAGCAGCATTGCACACAAGTCGAAACTATCCTCAAGCAGGCCCCGAAAGACGCCTTCGGCTGGATCAAGGTACTCACCGAGCTGCTGCACACTTATGCCGACCTGAGTGACAAAAGCAACGGGTAAGATGGCTAGGATACCGTCAGCCCCTGGCTGACGGTATGAGGCAACCGGATTCCGGTTTGGTGGGGATTAACCCAGCAGGGATTCCTGATGATGGGTGATGAGATCTGCCATCGCATCTGCGGCCCGCTGCTGCGCATGCGCCAGCGTATCTTCGTGGGCGATCAACTCAACCACTTCGTAATAACACTTCAGCTTCGGCTCGGTCCCTGACGGACGCACCACCACCCGCGACCCATCATCGAGATGATAGATCAGCACATCACTGGCCGGCAGATCGATCGGTTCAACCGCCCCGTCGGCATGGATCCGCTGCGAAGTCTTCAGATCTTCTGTGATCATCACCTGACGCCCGGCAATACTGGCCGGCGGCTCCGCCCGCAGTTGCTCCCCAACCGATGGCGCGCCGGGCTGTAAGGCAATACTGCGCTGGGCATTGAGGTACAAGCCATGCTCACGATAGATGGATTCCAGCTGATCCCAGATCGTTTTGCCCTGCGAAGCCAACTCAGCCGTGAGCTGGGCAAAGGCCACCAGCGCGGACAGGCCGTCTTTATCCCACACCTCGCTGCCGACGGTGTAGCCCAGTGCCTCTTCGTAAGCAAACAGGAAGCGGCTGTCTTCGCTCTGGCGTTGCATCGCAACATTGGTGAGCCACTTGAACCCGGTCAGCGTCTGGAAGTAATTCGCTTGCTGGGCTTTCGCGACCTGCTTGAGCAAGCTTGAAGAGACTATCGTGGTTCCCACCAGATTCTGACCCGGCTCGGCATGAGTGAGCAGGTAATGCCCCAACAATACCCCCACCTGATCGCCGGTCAGCATCTGGTAGTCACCGGCTTCGGTGCGAACCGCAACGGCAAATCGGTCGGCATCCGGGTCATTGGCGCAAGCCAGCGTCGCGCCGTGTTGTTTCGCTTCGGCAATCACCATATCCATTGCGCCCGGCTCTTCGGGGTTCGGGAAGTTGACCGTCGGAAAAGTACCGTCCGGCTCGCGCTGCGCTGCAACGCTGTACACCTGGGTAAACCCGGCATCAGCCAGCAAAGCCTCGGCCATGTGCGCACCAACCCCGTGCATTGCGGTATAGGCGATACTGACGGATTCCGGCTGGGTGTGGTTGGACAACAGTGCGCTTTGATTAAGCGCATGGCGGTAAGTGTCATAGAACGACTCGCTCAGCCAGTACAGCAGTCCCTGCTGCTTGGCCAGTTCCAAATCCAGGAGATCCAACTCTTGCCGGGTGGCCAGATCAATCTTTTCCGCAATGCCGCTGTCGTGGGGAGGAATGATCTGCGCACCATTGCCCCAGTACACTTTGAAGCCGTTATAGGCCGGTGGGTTGTGACTGGCGGTCACCACCACCCCGGCCGCCGCGCCAAAATGTTTCACCCCGAAGGCAACCATCGGCGTCGGCGCCACATGGGTGGTCATGTAGACTTTAATGCCCTGCGCCGTCAGGACCGACGCAGTGTCATGGGCAAATCGTTTGGAGTCCGGCCGCCCATCAAACCCGATGACCACACCGCGCTCCGCGGCATCGGATTCTGTGGCCAGCAGGTACTGACCCAGCCCGGTGGCCGTTTCCCGGATCACCAGGTGGTTCATTCGGTTCGGACCAGCCCCCACAATACCGCGCAGGCCCGCCGTCCCAAATGCCAGACGACCGGAGAATCGCTCAGCCAGCTCGGCTTCATTGTGGGTATCGATCAGCTGTTGAAGCTCATTACGGGTTTTCGGATCCGGGTCACGCGCTAACCAACGCGCAATTTCTGTCTTCATCATGACTATTCCTACAACGCAAGTTTCAGAACACAGCAATACAAATGAGAGTTATTATCACCAATTTACGCTCATTCTATGACTTTCTGACACATCAAATGCTGAAATATTCGCCAATTCAGGTAAGGTCGACTGCGTTGAATACATCATGGCGATTAAAAACACCATGGCTTTGACAACCCTAGCCCTCAAAACGGATAACACCAAGTATAGAGGGAATCGGGTACTCAACCATTCTGCGCGGCGACGGCCTGCAGGCCGCCCGCTGTGGCTGTCACTGTCTCATGTCATCATTTGGATCGATCCCGCCGGGTGATCCGGGCCTAATCCCACTTCCAGAAGGATTTGCCGATCCCTCTGACTTTGTTGGTGGTCGGCGCCTGATACCAAGGCGTTGCCTCGACCCCGTCATTCAGGACATACCCCAGGAAATTGCTGTACGCCTCCCCCAAATCGACATATTCCAACGGGGGTTGCCAGTCATCCGGAATAATGACGGCGAACGGGTAGCCCTGCGCATTTTTAAAGCCGCCCGCCGTCTCGGCATTGTTCACCGAAAAGGCCAGCCGGGAAGCCTGCTCAGACAAGTGAATTTCATAACCGGTTCCGGGCACATACAGATACGGATCATAAGGCGGCAGAGCGATGTCACTGACTTTCAGAGGCGTCTCAAAGTCCACCACAACACTGAATTTATGGCCTTGCACCAGCGGCTCTTCCGCTTCGGTATTGGCAAACGCTTTGCCGGGGATCTGCATCAGGGCTTTAGTGCCCGTCAACAATCGCTGATCGAAACTCCCGTTCTGACTAAACGACTTCGGATAACCGCTTTCCTGCTCGGCCGTCCCCGGTTTAAACAAGTTCACTGTTCCCGTCCCCGATGTACTCTCAGGTAACCCGATGTGCAAATACCAGTCGTGGGTATAATCTGAGCCCCGGGCAATGATATAACCGTAGACAATCAAAGAATTCACGTCCTCGCCCGTCATACCGTATCCCACCCGGTATCCGACCACCAAGTCGTTAAAATCATAATCGTTTTTCGCCGGATAGTTATCTTCATAGGCTGCGATGTAATAGTCATCTGCCGCCGGATAATAGACCCAGGACTCAGACGTGTTTTGCACCTGGTTTTGGGTGATCACCAACGGCGCCTCTTCCTGGCCCGGTGCGAGGTCAGCCAAGTACTGCGCATCTTCAACACTGATCAAGGCCAGGTCTTCAAATCCTGCGGTGTAATCATAGAAGGCTTCCGGGTCGCCCAGCTGCGTATTGGTCTCCAGTAAACTGACGACTAAGGTTGCCGATACCGCCTGATCCAGCGCCATATCCACCGGAATAGTTAAAAGACCATCAAAAGATGTTCCATTGAGCTCACTGTCAGCGTTCGGCGTGATCAGGGACGAGCCGGTCTGGCCAATAATCGTAAAATAGCTCTGGCGCTCCGTTTGACCGGCGCTGGCCAGCAAAGAACTGGTTGGCGTGGAAAAATCAGTAAAGGTATAGCTGTTCCCGCCGCTGACAATGGTCAACTGCACAGCGCTGATGGTTACCCCCTGAGTCGAAGCTTTTTCAGTACCACTTGCCGCTTCATTAATATCAACGGCGAGGACCAGCGCGCCGTTGTGAGCCAAACGGAACGCTTCCAGTTCAGCCGGAGTCAGTGCCGCGGTGCTGTGCTTCAAATCAAACAGATTGATATTACCTTGCCCGTTTTTGATGGTATCCGTGAGCAATACAGAAACCGGCTCCGCCCAAACGACCGGACTCAGCCACAACCCGCACAACCAGAACCAAACATGCTTTTTCATATCGCGACCTCCCTGGTCATCCCCTGCTCCCCCTCATAATCACTGAACAAATCAAACCGGACGGTTTGCACGTGGTTTGGCAGCGACAAAGGCAAGGTAAAGACGGATTGCGGATCAATTGTGCCGAGATACAACACACTCCCGGACGACAGATAGACTTTCAGATACAGGTGCTCACCCACCAGACCATATTCCCGTGGGTCCAGTTTAAAAGTGCGCAGTTGGTATTGCTGGAATCTGGCATCAGCCGGAACCGTGTTGTCGGCCAACAAAGAACTGGAGACTGATTCGGCCACATCACCCGAGTCCGGGGCAGTCGAACCACCGCCGCCACATCCAACCAACAGGACACCTATCAAACTCAATCGTGTAATTTTCATGGCTCTCTCCGGATTACATCCCGGCGAGAACGTTTCACATCCCGTGCCAACTTAATAAAGGCTAAGAAATCAATATTTTAACGAGATAATCTATCATTCACTTTTCCGTGGTTTGCAATTTGCAAATCGTCCTGGCAGACCGTCAGACAAACGACAACGGGTTCAATTACGTGATCAAACAGCGGTGGAAATACATGGAGAGGAAAAGTGCCAGCTTATTTCAGACGAAGGAGAAACAAAAAGCGGTACATACATATACCGCTTTCTTTGGTCATGGCTTGCGCCCTGCAGTTTAGCGCTGGAACGGATAAACGCTGCCCAGAGACAGGATCTGAGTCAGTTCATCCAACGCTGTGCGCGATTCCACCAGCAGTTGCGGATCAGCCAGATCGGCTTCAACCAGGCTGTCACGGTAATGACGATCAACCCACTGGTTCAGACGGGTAAACAAAGCATCATTCATCAGCGTCGATGGGTTCACCGCCTGACGTTCCTGCTCATTCAGCACCACACGCAGACGCAGACAAGCCGGACCGCCGCCGTTGGCCATGCTTTGCTTCAGGTCGTACACTTGCACCTTATCAATGCCACGTTTTGCAGCCAGCAGTTGCTCGATGTACGCCCAGACATTCGGGTTATTGCGACACTCTTCCGGCAGTACCAGCATGGTCTCGCCGCTCGGCAAGGAAACCAGCTGAGAGTTGAACAGATAACTGTGAACCGCATCGTCCACCGACACCGCGCTGGTCGGCACTTCAATCACATTGAACTGGCCGCCCATTTTCTGTGACAGTTGATCGTAAACCCCTTGCTGATCCAGGAAGGCTTGCTCATGGCAAAACAGGATATCCCGGTTGCCGACAGCAATCACGTCGTTATGGAACACCCCTTGATCAATCACATCCGGGTTCTGCTGGGCAATCACTACTTTATTCGGATCCAGCTGGTGCAGGCGCGCGACGGCTTCGCAGGCTTCAAACGTATGGCGGGCCGGGAACTTCCTCGGCGCCGGGTGACGGCTGTCAAACGCATAACGACCAAAGACGAAAAATTCTACCCCCTGATCACCATACTGATGGCAGAAGCGGGTATGGTTCGCTGCACCTTCATCGCCGAAATGCTCGACGGTCGGCAGCGCCGCATGGTGAACAAAATGCTCCGGCGACGCGAAAGTCGCTTTCAGGATCCGCCCGGTCACATCGTGCTCGATCGAACGGTGGAACTTGTTGGTCAGGTTCGCCGGCGTAAAATGGATTTTACCGTCCGCTGTATCTGATGACGGTGAAACGGTCGCGGCATTGGCTGTCCACATGCTTGAAGCTGAGCAGCATGCAGCCAGCACTTTCGGTGCCTGTTTTGCGGCTTGCTCAATCACGGCCTGATCACTGCCGGTAAAACCAAGGCGACGGAGAGTTTGCACATCCGGACGCTCTTGCGGAGCCAATACTCCTTGTACCATGCCCATGTCGGCAAGCGCTTTCATTTTTGACAGCCCTTGCTTCGCGGCCTGTTTCGGGTTTGATGGGGCAGCCTGGTTTTTGGCCGACGCCACGTTACCGTATGACAGACCACTGTAGTTATGTGTTGGTCCCACCAACCCATCAAAATTTGCTTCAAGTGCTTTCATAGACATTCCATGTTTGTTCATAACATCGTAAAGATAACAAAACATTTACATTATCAACAAGTGCGGCACAATATGCCATTCGATACCCATTAATTAGATAGTATCACTGCTACACAGCATGACTATTCATCGCCTGAGAAATGACCATGATTCCCCGCTTCCCGCATGCTTCCGACCGGACGCCATTTTTTCAGCCCATTTCCTCCCAAAGCGCGTGGCACGCCAATATTCAGTGTCTGCCGCACTCAACGCTCGAGTACATATTTACCCACTTCTCCACACAAAAAAATCAGCCTGAAATTGGCTGACTTTTTTCAATTTTGTGTACACGATCAGGCTTCTGACGGCCGATCTACTCACAAATCCCACTCCACAACGTGGCCTTCATCGTACACACCATCGCTATACGCCGGGGTGAAATTGATAAAAATATTATTTTTCTCAATGGGGATCTGTTCGGAAATTGTATGGGCAATTAGTTCCAGCATCGCCGCAATCTGTGCTTCGGTATTGAAGTTCGGTGCGATCAAATCCACCAGCAACGGATGGGTGGTTTCTGGCTGGTTGTTCACCACCTGGCCATGATGCGCATAATGTCCGGCAGGCAGATATTCCCAGGTGACCATAATGTGATGCAGCGGGATCTTGGCGGCATCGGAGACGGCACGGGATAACGAAGTCACTGCTTCAGCCACCTTCGACTCCTGTTCAAACGGCAACGACTTAATACGAATGAGCGGCATAGTGACTCCTTTTCCTTCCGGTGATCGCCCGAAACGATGTGATTCAGCTCGGGACACGATGTAACGGAATAGCTGATGTAACGGACGATTTAATGAATAAGTTAGCTAAAGCCTAGTGAAAGCCTGCACATCACCCCTATCTCATTCATAAGACACGGGCAAAAAAGTGCAAAAATCATAAAAAAATTGCTCAGAGTGCAACAGTCAGGGGAGGATTCAGGAAAGTGGCCAGCCCCGTACAATACCGGAACTGACCTGAAATCACGAGCGCATGGGCTCAATCGCAGGAATGATCGTCACAGCATGGATTCACTACCCGCTCGGCACACGTGTACGGCTCAATATGAATAATGACGTCCACCACTTCATCCAACTTGTCCAGGATATGTGACTTGAAGTTTTCGCTGATCGTATGGGCATGTTCGACACTCATGTCCGGTTCCACCAGCAAGTGAAAATCTAATAAAATAGTACTGCCGGTGCGACGACTGCGAATGGCGTGGACCTCACGAATATCCGCATCATCTGCCGCATATTGCTGGATCTTGGCTTCAATCTGGCTATCGGCTTCCGCCTCTGTCAGTTCAAGCAAAGCCGGCCAGAGGATCTCCGCGGCAGCTTTCAGGATCATCGCGGTGACCAACAGCGCCGCAACTTGGTCAAGATAATGCAGGCCGGGGAACAGGTAATTGGCCATCACCGCAACCGCAACCGGAAAGGAGCTGAGGGCATCCGTTCGGTGATGCCAGGCATTGGCATGCAGTGCCCTGCTGTTAATCCGTTTCGCCTGGACCAGGGTCCAGCGATACAGCCCTTCCTTCACCACAATCGATGCCACCGCTGCGAAAAAAGCGAGCATGCCCGGCGCTGCCGCAGGCTCCTGACTGAGCGCATGGAGAGAGTCCCACCCGATTCCAATCCCGACGATCGCCAACAGGACGCCAATAAAGATATTGGTCAGGGTTTCAAAACGACCGTGGCCATAGGGATGGTTTTTATCCGCCGGTGCCGTCCAGTATCTGGAGCCAATCAAAATGGCGGTATCGGTGACCAAATCTGAAAAACTGTGTACCCCATCGGCAACCAGTGCCTGGCTGCCGGTCAGCTTGCCCACCCCGATTTTCACAATGGCCAAGGCAACGTTCGCCACAGAGCCAACCCAGGTGGCCTTGCGAATCACTTGAACCGGGCTTTCTGACATATTTCAACTCGCTCTTTCTATTCAGGCGTCTTTCCGGTTGAGAAAAACACAGAAGATCCGCCCATTCAGCTTTCAACAGATGGCTGTATCATGACACTTTCCCGCGTCTCAAAAAAGCGACGCGTCTTAAGAATGCATTATAATTAAGTGACAGATTGATCGAACACCCGTAAATCTCCCCCGGTAATTCACCGTACAGGATAAACGATGGTCAATAAACGCTGCGAGGTGGCCTTCTTTTCGGTATCACTGGGATGTCTTCTGCTCCTTTCCGGCTGTTCGTCAACGACCCAGACCCACGCCAACAACCTTCCTTCCGGGATGGATGCCCACCAGTTTCGCCAGCAATATATGGAACTATACCGCACGCAGGAGGCCCAGCCGCAACCTCAGCCGATTCTGATCTTCAAGTCGATCCCAAAAAAATGAGCCGTCAGCGAACGCCTCTGCAATCACTCAATAAAAAAGCTGCAATGAAAAAGCGCCACAGGCAATGCTCAAAATGGCACCTCTGCAGAAAATGCGCTTTGGGTAGAAAGGAATATAAATGCCTCCCGTAAACACAACAAAAAAACACCATATGAAACTGGTTTTTTTGGCTGTACGATGAATCATCAAATGATTCTTTATAAAAATTCACGTTAACGCTACATCTTTTAATCGCTTTTTATTATTTGATTTATCTGTACAAAATAGTTGCAACCGGCAATTGCAACAAAACATCGCCCAGATCACATTAATCAAGAAAAGCAACTGATTTCAAATTGAAAAAATTTACCTTCATTCCATAATAGGACGGTCAATATTAAAATATTGATAATAACAAAAGGACTTTTATGAGACATATTGCCGATTTTATCGAGCAGCTTGAACGGGGCAAAGCGCCTTTCAATATCTGGGTGTACTCAAGTAAAGGTCAATACAGTCAGCTTGGCAATCAAAGTAAACAACTACGAACACCACTGCTATACCAGGCCTTGGATCAGCACCTGCAAGTCGTTATCGAAACGAATCAGGATGCTTTTCTGCTTTTGCCTGAAGTACATGCCGTCGTACCCGTAACGTTTCGCGAAGGCCAGATTCAGGTATTGACCCAACCCAATGCTGCATAAGCTCTAAAAATATTACTAACAAAAATCAATAACCATGAAGTATGTGGCTAGGTTAAGTTTTTGTGCTTTTGTAATATTGGAAAATAAAACAGACCATCAGGTCTGTTTTTTTTTTGCTCACGCTTTACCGCAACAATAGTAATATAATTTCATATTCGTAATTCATACGATGAACAAACTCAATTCACGGTGTCATTTCAATCACCACCAGTCTTATTCAGCTTGAGTCTGAAAGAAATCACCAATAAATCCTTTTTTACCGGAATTAAATTAACGGACTTAGTATTGCTTGCCTGAAGCCTGGCCGGTGATGATCAATGACGGCATCAGTTGGCGCTGACCATTGGCACACGCCGCCTTGCCATCTTCCCACCCTTCATCAAAGCGGGTATCGCTGTTCTCCAGGCTGATATCTTTCTGATAGTCCATATCCGGACTGCCGCTGAGATTCAGCGAGCTTTCGCACCCCTGGTTATACCCGTAATGATAAATACTGTCGTACTCAACATTGCTGACATAGGCATCAGGATACAATCGGTATTCTTCCATCTCAGATCGGCTACAACCCAAGATGGCCAGCACCAGTGCTCCCAGAACCGTCCAGCGTAAACATTGCTTCATCATAAGGCCCCTGCTGCAATTCGTTTTCAGTGATCTAAGTCTATACCCAAACAAGCGCAACAGTCAGAGTTCAGCCTCATACCAGGGGCTTTAGGGCGATGAAAAGGATGAAGAATTCAGAAGCGAGAATGAATCAGGCTGCGTTTGGCAGCCTGATTGGAGAGGGGACTACTTGTGATTCAGCACGGCATTGAAACGCTCAAAACCGGCTTCAAGATCCCGGATCAGATCATCAACATCTTCCAGGCCGATATGCAGGCGCAACAGAGGCCCCGCAAAATCTTTCTTCTTGGCTGTTCTCAGGGTATTGATATTCTCATTGGCCAAAATCAGGCTCTCGAATCCACCCCAGGAGTAGCCCATGCTGAAATGCTCCATACCGTCCAGCAGCGCCGTCAGCGCTTCGGTATTGCCGCGATTGAGCACCACGGAGAATAAACCGTTGGCACCCTGAAAATCACGGACGAAGAACTCATGCCCTTCACAACTCGGCAGGGCCGGGTGGCGCACATGATCCACTTCTTCACGCTCTGCCAACCAGCGGGCCACTTTCAGGCTGTTCTGTTCGTGTTGCTTCAAGCGAACCCCCAGCGTGCGTAAACCACGCATCGCCAGATAAACATCATCCGGAGACGTGCACTGCCCCATCAAATAACTGTTTTCCCGCAATTGATCCCAGCAGCGTTCATTGGCTGTCGCGGTCCCCAACATCACATCAGAGTGACCGACAATGTATTTGGTGGCTGCCTGGATAGAAATATCCACGCCGTGCTCAAAGGGCTGAAAGTGAATCGGAGATGCCCAGGTGTTATCCAGCATCACAACCAAACCGTGTTCATGCGCGACACGGGCCAGCGTCGGGACATCCTGCACTTCCATCGTAATCGAACACGGCGACTCGAGAAACAGCACGGTCGTATTCGGGCGGATCAGCTCGCGGATCCCCTCGCCGATCATCGGATCATAATAGGTCGTTTCCACACCCATTTTGTCGAGAATCTTGTCGCAAAAATCGCGGGTCGGCTCATACACCCCATCCACCATGAGGATGTGATCACCGGCTTTCACAAATGAAAGAATGGCATTGCTGATCGCGGCAGTGCCACACGGATACAGCGCACACCCGACACCGCCTTCAAGCTCAACCATGGCCTCCTGAAAAGCAAAATGCGTATTGGTGCCGCGGCGTCCGTAAAATAGCGCTTTATTGGCGCGGTTCGCCGTCGCATGTTTCATCTCGGCGACAGAATCAAACACAATGGTCGATGCCCGGCTGACCGGCGGATTCACCAGATGCTGGGTCCACTTCTTCGCACGCCCGGCCGTAACTATTTTGGTGTCTTGCTGTTTCTTTCCCATTATCTACCCAAATTCCCTTATAAACCCTGACATTGACGTTAACACAATTGTAAAGGCCTTGGGTAGCAGGCAGGAATTTTATCTTATCGCAGCATAACGCTGCGCCGGTCGTTCGGTGTGAGGCTGCGGAATGCCTGGTAAATCAAAGCGCACGGTATGCGGATCTGTCATTTCCAGATGCGCCCGGAAATTCAAACAGGCGCCCATCACGTCAAGATTGCCGGCGACTTTGGCTGTCAGCACTGCCAGCAAAATCGCTTTGTAGGCAAAATGCCGATGCAGGTCGATGGCGACCTCGGCCGAGCAGGGCTTTCCGCCGTGGGGACGCAGCACCTGAAGGGCCTGCTTTTTCGGATACAGTTGAAATACATTATGATTGATGCTTTTCGCCTGCTTAATCATATTACGAATTTCACAGCGGGACACAGGGCTATAGCAGCCGTGATATTCTTCACCGGCAACACTCTTGAGATACTCATGATGGAGCGGGGTCATTTGCCCGTTCTGGCTGGGCAAACTGAGGAAAATAATGTCTTCGTAGTCGTCCCCCAGGGTTTGAAATATCCCTCGGGTTTGTGCCACATAACCTTTATTGAGGAGACAGTTGATTGCCTTCAGGCCCGACAGGTACTGGGTCAGAATCGACATCATGGCCTCATGCATCGCACAATCCCCCATCTGGGGACAAGGTTCTGAAACCGACTCTGTATCCAGTAATTCATGTAACTGCGCATCGACAAACTGGACAATTCGATGATTCAACTTCATTTCTGTGTCGTACATAAAACAGCCTTTGTCATTTATCTGTGGATTAAGTTAAAACTCGTCACGCTCACTTTCGATAAATGCAACCGCGATTGCGCTTCACTTTCCTTGCGATTCAAGCAACCAAACAATGTGACTTTTCGCACAGTTTTATCAGTGAAGTTAAATTGAGTATCGACAAGTATTGATTAATTTGCATACAAAAAATGACAGGCATCATAAAAAAGTTCTAATCGTCTCAATGCTAAGACAAAGGCCGCCTGAGCGACCTTTATCCTGTCCGTTCACCATTTTGCCTGTGATTACCCGGGATTCAGGGTGTTTCACTCACGGGCTCAGGCAGATAATCCCGGGCCTTGAGCCGCAGCATTTCCGGCAATACTGTTCCGACAGAGACCGATGACCAGGTCCCGGTCAGGATCCCGATGAACATCGCCAGGGCAAACCCTTCCAGTGGCCCGCCCCCCAGTAACCACAACGCGCCTACAGTCATCAGCGTGGTGCCCGATGTGACCAGTGTCCGTGAAATTGTCGCCGCCAGGGCTTCATTACTAACCTGGCTGATCGGTGCCTGTGGTTTGGCAATCAGCACTTCCCGGATGCGGTCGGCGATAATGATCGAATCATTCAGGGAATAGCCCAGAATTGCCAGTACCGCTGCCAGCACGGTGAGGTTGAACTCCATTTGTGTTGCCGCAAAAAAGCCCAACACAAAAATCACATCATGGGCCAGTGCAACCACCGCGCCGGACGCCAAGCGCCATTCAAAGCGATAGCTGAGATAGCCCAAAATGCACAGCACCGACACCAACAGGGCCAATCCGCCCTGCTCTGCCAACTCCTGCCCCACCTGCGGCCCGACCATACTAGTGTTTAACACCTGCACTTCGGCATCCAGTTTGTTCAGGACATCAGCCACATCCGGCGACTGCCCCTGCGCCGGGATCGCGTAACGCAGCACCCAACGGCCAGGCTCACCTGCAGCAATTACACTCACATCCTGACCCAACGCGGCATCCAGTGCCTGATCCAGTTCATGGTTGGTGACGGCCTGTTCAAGCTGCACTTCAGTAACGATCCCACCGGTAAAATCCAGCCCCCAGTTCAAGCCGCGAATCCCAATCATCAGAAGAGATGCGACCAGCAGGAGCAGCGACACCAGGGTGGTGAAATAGCGCCACCGGGTGGCATTTTTTATCGAAATCATCATTTTTAAATTCGCACCTCACGTCGTGCATCACGACCCCACACCAGATTAATCAGGGCGCGGGAAGCAAAAATACCGGTAAACATACTGGTCAACAGACCCAGCCCCAGCGTCAGGGCAAACCCCTGCACCGGACCATTCCCCACGGCATACAACACCACCGCGGTGATCATGGTGGTGAAATTCGCATCGAAGATCGTCGTGAAGGCACTGCGAAAGCCCTGATCGATCGCTTGCGCCAGACTGCGCCCTTCCTGAAGCTTGTCGCGGATCCGCTCAAAAATCAGCACATTGGTATCCACGGCCATGCCTACCGTCAGCACCAGACCCGCGATCCCCGGCAAAGTCAGCACCGCGCCCGGGATCAAGGCCAACAGACCAAACAGCATCACCATATTGGCAATCAGGGCAATATTAGCGACCCATCCCAATCGCCGGTACCAGAGTGCCATGAAGACCAGAGTCATACCTAAGCCCAATGCCAAAGCGGCAAAGCCATTTTCGATATTCTCAGCCCCCAGGGTCGGGCCAATCGTCCGCTCTTCCACTATGGTGACCGGTGCCGTCAGCGATCCCGCACGCAGCAACAGTGCCAGCTCCTGCGCATCGGCAATATTTCCGGCGCCAGTGATCCGAAAGCGGTTCCCCAACTGGCTCTGTATTGTGGCGACACTGATCACCTGACTGCGTTGCTCGGTATTCCCCGACGCGTTCCGGCTGTACTCGCTAAAGACCGTTGCCATTGCCTGACCGATGTGCTGGCGGGAAAATGATGACATCAGTTGGCCACCCGCCCGATCCAGGGTGATGTTGACCTCCGCGGATCCCATTTCACCAAACCCGGCGCGGGCATCAACAATATGCTCGCCGGTCAACACCGGCTGGCTGGCCATACGGACCGGCTGTCCCTGTGCATCCGACAATGTGAGACTGCTGTCACTGCCGGGCGCCTTAACGGCATGAAATGCCAGGCTGGCCGTTGCCCCCAGCACACGTTTTGCTGCCGCCTGATCCTGAACGCCGGGCAGCTCAATCCGGATCCGGTTTTCGCCCTGACGTTGCACCAGAGCTTCGGTGATCCCTAACTCTTCAATCCGGCTGCGCATGGTTTGCAGGTTTTGCTGGACCGTGAGTTGGCGTAACTCACGTTGCTCCTCCGGGCTCAGCGTTAAAGTCAGCTGATTTCCGGCCCCATGGACCACTTGCCATTGCGGCGCTTGCTGCCGCAGATACTCCTGCACTTGCCCCTCGGCTTCCGTTGAGGGCAGAGACACGGTCAGACGATCCGCTCCGGCCAGTGTCACCCGGGCCTGGCGAATCCCTTGCTCGCGCAAGGTATATCGCAGTGAATCCCGAAGCTGTGTCGCGTGGGCCTGATACACGGGCTCAAGGTCCACCTCCAGCAGGAACTGAACCCCGCCCCGTAAATCCAGCCCCAGTTTAATAGGGGCAAAGCCCAGTTGTTGCAGCCAATCCGGAGCCGCCGGTGACATCGCCAGGGTTAACCGGGTATCGCTGACATCAGCCCCTAACAACGCCGCTAATTCTTGCTTGGCTTCGGTTTGTTGCGAGGACTGCTGCAAGACCACAACCGTTTTCTCCGGCTGCTGGTCAATCCGCTTGACGGCAATCCCGCGAGCAGCCAATTCATGCTGAAGCTGAACGATATCCGGCCCCGCGCCGCCCGATGAGCCGATCTGGATTGCCGCATCTTCGCCATACCAGGTCGGGAGGGCGCTCAGCAGCATCACCACCAAAGAGACGACCAACACCACATATTTCCATAACGGATAGTGGTTCAGCCGTCGTTGCAATTGTTTCTTTCTCATTGTTGTTCACCATACACTGGGTTCCGGCCATGACAGACATGTGCCGGACCCCGTCGCCGACAACAGTCGGCCAATATGAAACGTACGCCCCCCTGCTGTAACAGAGGCTAAAAACGGTACATTGTGACAGGCGCCGTGAAACGGCAGACCTGCGCCGGCGTCCATTCAGACGCGATCAGCGCACAAGAGAAAAGTGGTTCGGGTGGGGTTGATAGAGCTGATTACTTTCTTTCCAGCCGGCAACTCGCCCGGCAGGCGGGATCACCCGCCGTGTCCAGTCCAGCGTGGCATGAAAATCGATGCGGTAGCCGACAGCAAAACTCGGTGCCGGCTCGATCGGCAGTTCGAACGCCAGCAAATACTGCGGCTCAGGTTCATCTGCGTTATCCCGGCTGCCAAGGGCCATTCGGGAGGATCCGAACAATGCCAGAGCCAATTGCCGATCGGAGGAGGAATGGTGATGGGTATCGTGCTCGGGTGGCACCTGACTGCCGGCATCCGGACACGGGAACACGGGTTCGGCTCCCGGAGGGGATATTACATCCCGCTCATCCGCAGTTACGCCGAAATGAAAACCGACAAGGCGAACATCGTCAAGGACAGGAGCTTCAAAGAGAGTATCTTCAAGATGAGCGCTGGCAAGCGCAGAGACCGGCTGAACCGGTACGGTGACAAGCTGCGGGGCAACGTGAGCCGCTGTTGCCAGATGTGCAGTAACCGGCGTAAGGACGCCCAGACCAACACATACCACCAACAAAAACATGCTCAGAAGCTTCCGAAGCATACGACCAGCACTCCAGACCGTCTTATACCATCACTGCTGGCATCATAGGAGGTGTACACGCATGGCACAAGGAAATATTACGCCTGCGGCCCGTAAGCGCTTCTCCTCAATGAGGGCTTTCACCGTTCAGTCCTCGTTGGACGATTCACCGGTCATCCGGCACAAACCCGTTTTTTCATTGCTGACACCAGGCGGGTTCATTATAGTGATGCCCATTCGCCCGAAGAATCAGACAAACAGGGAAGCAACAGATGACAACAAAAAACATTGCATTTATTGGGCTGGGAACCATGGGCTTTCCAATGGCCGGTCACCTGGCCAGTGCCGGGCATCAGGTCACGGTCTATAATCGCACCACGGCCAAAGCACAGCAGTGGGTCGAAACTTACAAAGGTCAGTATGCGCTTACACCGGGTGAAGCATCTGAAAATGCTGACTTCATCTTTACTTGTGTCGGCAATGACGACGACCTGCGTGAAGTTTACTGCGGCACGTCCGGAATTCTCGCTCACGCCAAACCCGGTGCCATTCTGATCGATAACACTACTGCCTCCGCTGAAGTAGCGCGTGAGATTGCTGCTCAGGCCGAAGCCAAAGGCATGGCCTTTATGGATGCCCCGGTTTCCGGTGGTGAAGCCGGCGCGGTCAATGGCTGTCTGACCGTGATGGTCGGCGGCAAACCGGATGTCTTTGCGGCCGCCAAACCGGTCATTGATTGCTTTGCCAAAGCCACAACCCTGATGGGCGATATCGGCTACGGGCAGATCACCAAAATGGCCAACCAAATCTGTATCGCCGGGGTGCTGCAAGGCTTGTCAGAAGCCATCACGCTGGCCAAATCCGCGGGTCTGGACATTGAGAAAATGACCGAAGTGCTCAAGCACGGCGCAGCCGGCTCCTGGCAGCTGGAAAACCGTGCGGTCACGATGGCGGCTGATAAATTTGATTTTGGTTTTGCCATTGACTGGATGCGCAAAGATCTTGGGATCTGCTTCGATGCGGCGGAAAAATTAGGCGTCGATCTTCCCCTGACCAAACAGGTTGATGAGAAGTATGCCGCGCTGCAAGCTCGCGGCTTCAACCGCGCGGATACCTCAGTGCTCATCAAGCAATTCGACAAATAATTCATCTCTTGGCAAGCGGCGCGGCTGACTAACCAGCCTCGCCGCTTTTCGCTTTTTTTGTTCGCTTAGTTGTTATCGATGATGCCATCACAGTTATTATCAATGCCATCCCGACTACGCGGACCTCTTTCATTTTTGCCCGGATTCACGTTGGGATCGGCGTCATTACAATCATCCCCGCCAAACTCAGCCGCGCAGTAGCCATCCCCGTCCGCATCCACACAGGTATTACTGTTGTCTCCCCCACCGCCTGGTGTGGTGTTGTCCGGCACCCAATTCAGGGCACTGTAGGCCTGAATGAGTCCATAGCCATAATTTTTATCAAAGCCTGGATCCCCCAAATCTTTGGCCGTAGCAATCAACGCCTCTTTCACTTGAGCGGCCGGTATGCCTTTCGCCAACAACATGGCTGCGAGCGCACTGACATGCGGGGTCGCCATAGAGGTGCCCTGGAAGAAAAAGTAGCCCCACTGACCGGTCCCGTCGAATGTTTCCTGTAGCACCCCGTCACCGTAGCCATCATTGTTGAAATCCGTATTGGTCGTTCCGCCCGGGGCAACCAGATCGAGCCCTTTACCACGATTCGAATATGAAGCGACATCATCATTGATATCTGTTGCTCCGACCGCAATCACACTTGGATAGATAGCCGGATAACTGACATTTTTACGGAAACCGTCATTCCCGGCAGCCGCCACCACGATGACCCCGTGATCAGCAGCATAATCCAGCGCTGCATCCATCAGCGGATCATTGGTCATCCCGTAACGTGCGCTCACGCCAAGGCTCATATTGATCACCTTCGCGCCGTTGTTGACCGCAAAATAAATCCCGTCGGAGATATCAGCAAATGAACCTGAACCACTATCGCTCAGCACTTTCACCGGCATCACGCAACTGCCGTATGCCAAGCCATCCACCCCATAATTCCCGGATGTTTGGGCAATCGTCCCGGATACATGCGTTCCGTGACCGTCACCGTCCGTGGGATCGGAATCGCCATTGACAATATCAGCACCTTGCTGAATGGACACGCAACCAATGCCGTCCGGCCCCCCTAAACGCAGACCGGTATCCAGCACTGCAACGGTCTCTCCGACCCCGCTGGTGAGTCCCCAGGCATCTGCCGCCTGAATTCGCTCAAAATGCCACTGGTAACTGGAATAATCCGCCTCAGTGGCGAAATGGGTAGCGATAAAATTCTTACTGGCCTTTTTCCCCTGTGCCCTGTAGGCGTTCAACTTGCCAGATTCCTGACCCGGTTCAACTTCAACCAGAGAAACCTTCGCGTTGGGATAAAACCGTAACACTTTCTCTTGTCCCAACTCATCAGGTGAGGCTTGTACCAAAATCTGACCCGGTCTGAAATTGGGCTCGGCCAGTGTTGTGAAAGGTGTCAGCAGCGAAAACAGATACAAGCTACTGCGCAAATGAATACTCTTTTTGAATACGGGCTTTAACACGGCGTCCTCCTTCACCTACCGTTTTTCCTAAGTGTAGGAGGGACCCGAAACCTTCAAGACAAAAAAGTACAAATGTCTCATCTTGGATACATTTACATTTTATGGATGATAAACAAGAGGATAAAAACTAAGTCAGCGGAACAGGACGAATACTCACCCGAGATTGGGCGCTAACACTCTGAAAAAAAGGCTTAACAAAAAACCGCCAATGAATGGCGGTTTTTGAGGTTAACATTGAATGCTCCGTTCTGCGGAAATGTTGTGGCCTTACAGGCTCACAAAAATCCCGGCCAGTGCAGCACTCATCAGGTTCGCCAGGGTTGCTGCCAGCACAGCTTTGAAGCCCAGCCCTGCCACATCACTGCGACGATCCGGTGCCATCACACCAATAGAACCCAGCTGAATGGCAATCGAGCCGATGTTGGCAAAACCACACAGTGCGAAGGTGATGATCACCTGGCTGTTCTGAGACAGAGTCTCTTTGATGTTCACAAAATCCAGGAAAGCCACGAACTCATTCAGGATCAGTTTCTGACCGATAAACGCCCCGGCTTGCAGCATTTCAGTGGCCGGTACACCAATGATAAAGGCCAGTGGCGAGAACAGGTAACCCAGGATGCTTTGCATCGTCAGGTTTTGCATTCCAAACCATTCACCCACCATTTCCAGACCGGCATTGGCCATGGCGATCACACTGATAAATGCGATCAGCATGGTCCCGATGGCGACCGCGACGCGCATCCCGTTCATGGCACCGGATGCCAGGGCGTCAATCGCATTGCTGTGATCGCTCGATGCCATTTCGATATCTGTTTGCTCAGTCGGCGTTCCCTGCTCAGGAACCAGGATTTTCGCCATCAACAGGCTCCCCGGTGCGGCCATAAAGCTGGCGGCAATCAGGTATTTCAGATCAACCCCCAGACCGGCGTAACCGCCCAGCACACTTCCGGCAACCGAGGCCATACCACCGGTCATAACCGCAAACAGCTCGGAGCGCGTCATCCGCGACAGGAAAGGTTTAACCAACAGCGGCGATTCGCCCTGAGACAGAAAGATATTCCCCGTCGCCACCAGCGATTCCGCACGGCTGGTGCCCAATACTTTCTGGATGCCGCCACCAATAACTTTGATGACCCATTGCATCACGCCGAGATAGTAAAGAAGAGAGATCAGAGCACTAATGAAGATAACGAGAGGAAGGACACGAACCGCAAAGATAAATCCGGAATTGGCGAGGTCGCCAAACAAGAACTGAATCCCTTCATCGGCAAAACCCAGTACGCTGGCGACACCGCTGCTCATCGCACCCAACATCATCTGCCCGACCGGCATATACAATACCAAAGCGGCAAAACCGGCTTGTAACAACAAAGCCCCGCCCACGGTACGCCAGTTAATGGCTTTTCGATTTTCAGATAACGCGCAAGCGCATGCGACCAGCACTAAAATACCGGCCAAACTAATTAACAACTGCATTATTTCGTCCTGTTGCTTGGAATAAATGGAATGCCGAAATATGAAGGTGTTACTGCTTGCTGCAACAAGAGAGCGACTGCTTTCGGGGAAAAAGCAAAATAGGAAGGATCTGAACCCTGAGGTTCAGTGAATAACTTGGATTCCGCCCACATGTACAACATACAAGTCACCTTGATAACAAGCTAAAATAACGCCGGTCCAACTCCGTGGGTCGTTCACATTTCCATGGTGACAGCTTGTAACTAAGGTGGCTGAACTCTAGGGTTCTGGCCGGAAGCGGAGTATATAGAGATATAGTTCACATTAACAAGCCCAAAGGCTGATATTTTTGTGATCAATGATTCTTTTGTTCAGAAAACAAGCAGGGACCAGCAAAAGCCAGTCCCCGCACGTCGTTATCCTCCCGCCTGCGGGAAAACAATCGCTTTAGAATTTGTAATCCACAGACCACATCAGCTGCTGTGAGTTTTCCAGTTTGGTCTGGTGCTCTTCATAGTCCTGCTCCAGGTAGCGGTAGGTCAGATCTGTCGACCATTGATCGTTGATTTGATACATCGCGCCCACCTGGCCGCCCCACACAAAGTCAGTGGAGCTTTCATTGCCGATTTCACTGTCAGCTACACCAGCAGAAACACCGGCAAACAGATTCACTTTTTGTGCGACCGGCATCAGATAGTCATACGAAGCCAGGAACATGTTTTGCTCGCTCTTATCCATGTAGCTATACGTGCCCATCAAGCGATGATGGTCGTTCAAAATAGCGCCACCTCGCAGTTGTACCGCAACATCTTCGCCATTCTGATCATTCGCGCCTTTGATGCTGTCTTCCTGATAACCGACACCGGCACCCACAAACCAATCAGTGCTGACTGCAAATGCAGGGGTTGCAGCCACAGCGGCCAGAGTCAGGGTTGAGATCATTGCTAATTTTTTCATTGGATAGCTCCTCGATTATCCGATACCACGCACCACATTGATGCATTCGGTAGTGTTCGATTTGTTGAGACCCACTTTACACCGAGAAGCTGAACCAAAACTTAAAATATAAAACAATGTTTTATTCATGAATCAAATCTGAACCGACCCCTGAGAATCATGTCCTTTTGTGTCCGATTCATGTCTGGTTCAGCCCGTGATTGACTCATCTGCGTACCCAGGCATAATGAACAAGGACTTATCAAGCCGGATACTTCGATGCCAAAATCAAGCACATTGAGATGTGCGCGAATCGCCCTCCCCCTGCTGCTGACTCTGCCTCTGGTTATCTCGCCGGTTTCGCAGGCCAATCAATACGTTGCAGATCGTAAGTTGCTGAACTATCTCGACAGCTATGGCAACCTGTTTCTGAGGAATGCCAAGAACTTCCGATTACCGGATCCGCTCATCGTCAACGGCAACATGAATCTGGAGTACAGCAACATCGAGTCACTGCCGCGCAAATTGACCGTCGAAGGCAATCTCAATCTGGCTTATAGCAAAATCAAAACCCTCCCCTTGCAACTGGTTGTTCATGGTTATATCAATCTCGCCCATTCAGAGATTACGGCGCTCAACAATGGATTACAGGTTCCGGGCGATTTAAGTCTGATGGGAACCAAAATTAAGGAGCTGCCGTCTTATTTATATGTCGGCGGAGATCTTTATCTGGCCAATACGGCCATTACGGCATTGCCGCAATTTTTAGTGGTGAAGGGAAATATCTATTTGGGGGGCGCACGGGTCACACAGTTCCCGAAAGAAATATCGGTAGGCGGGAAAATTTATAAATAACCTAGGCTCCAATTTCCTCATATAAACAATGCTTCAAAAAATAAAAAGCAAACGTTTGCCAAATTGAAAAATAAGAATTTCATTTCAAGACATTTAAACAGGAGAGTTACAGGCTAAGTTTTCGGCGGGAATTTGAGCCAGAAACACGGAGACTAACGCTATTGTGCTTCTGGCATTTTTCACATTAAATGTGCATATGAATCAATAAATTGCGCCTTCGCGCAGCAGAAATTACTTCGATCTACCTTTCACGTTCGTGGTTTGCGATTGATGGTAGAACCATTGTCTGCGGTTTCTATTATTAGTCATATTTACCTCTCATTTTCCAAAACGAGTAAGGTTGATATTTCGCTTTATTAATACCGTCTTACTCTTCAAATCAGCTTTACTATACCTAACTGGATATGACGTCCTGATGACAGTTAAATAAAAGTAATGCGTCACATACCCTGATGAAGTTACTTTCAGTATAGAACCTATCAATTTTAAAAAGTTCAGTCGAAAGAGCAGGGATTAAAGGGCAGATATCAAACAAGATGGGGATTACAGCAGTTAGTTAACGGATTCAGGAACCCACGCTTCTCAATACTTATCACCATCTTATTCACATCAACAAAATTCAATATAAGAGCCAATGATGCATTTTGCAACCATTATTTTTCAGCGCATCATCCTGTTTTGTTATCTCCTTCGCAAATATTAACCATCGCACAGATTAAACCAAGTCCTAACCTTTTCATAACTAACGGGTTCTTATCAAATGTAATCCGGTGACCGGGATGATTTGTACTGATTGTACAGATACAGATGTCTCAAAACAGAGACCCGGTTTCCGTTGACTGCATCATTTATTTTGTTAACATATCCGTTACAATTTGACTTAAGGTTGACGATATGGCTATTCATAGCATTGCCTTAGAACAAGCAGTAGATGTCCCTAAGCAAGTCCTGTTTCAGTTGCTCTCCGATCACGACAATCTCGGACGTTTCTTTAGTGCCGAGTATTCGCTCATCAAACAAGGGAAGCCCGAGGTGAACGGCATTGGCGCTGTGCGAGAAGTCAACCTTGGTCGCTTTCGTTTCCGCGAGCAGATTATCGATTATAAAGAAAACGAACATCTGCACTATAAAATCATTGAGGGCGCGCCGCTGAACGAACATGGTGGCTGGATCCGTTTCGAAAGTCTGAGTGCCGATAAAAGCCTGATCCACTACCGCATCAAATTTTCCCCGCGCATCCGCGGCACCGGTTGGTTTATCAAACTGCTGCTGGAAAAGAGCATCAAGAAAGCACTGGCGAACCTAGCCACCTATGGTGAATCGACATGGAAGGCGCAGCAAATCTCCCAACCGCGTTCCGGAGCCTGAATCACCCGCTTTGATCTTCCTGCGGTCATGGCAGGTGTTCGTCTGCTTCTTCTCCCCTTCTTTCTTCAATATCTCTGCTGCTCGACGCTTCCTGACTCAGGCGAGGTGTTTCACGGCCCGGCTCTCGTCTCGTGATGACATCAAACTGTCAACTCCGGCAATTACGCTTTCAGGCGCATATTCAAGGTTTCGGCAAGTCTTTGATCGAATCGATTGCATCTCTGATATGAACAAGATTTAATAACTGCCATTCTTCTTGACTTGCATACGACATCAGATTTTAAGGAACACGCATGGGACACCAACCGCTGCTCACTACGGATCGACTTATTCTGAGACCATTCCAGCTATCCGACGCCCCCAAAGTCCAGCGTCTTGCCGGCCATGAGCAAGTTGCCAATGGCACTATTAATATCCCCCACCCTTATATGGACGGGATGGCCGGTCAATGGATTGGGAAACACCTGGCAGGCTGGCAAAGTGGTCAGTCTGCAATTTATGCTATTACGCTCAAGATGAATTACCAATTGGTAGGATGCGTCGGCTTGCACAACATCGCCAATCAACGTGCCCAGCTTGGTTACTGGCTGGGTGTACCGTATTGGGGCAACGGTTACTGTACAGAAGCCGCCAAACGCATCACGGAGTTCGGGTTCAAGCGCTTGCACCTTGAGGTGATCTACGGCCAGCATTTCCGTCGGGATCCGACGCCGGGTAAGATCCTGAAAAACATCGGCATGGAACATATCATGACCAAAGCCGATGCAACCCGAGCCCACAGGATCACCGAGGATCTTGAATACTATGAGCTGAAAGCCCTCGTGGAGGCTTAGCCACAGCCCACAGACTCGATAGACAGATCGATGTGATATAAAGGCGGCAAACATTTATTCAGGCAGGATATATCACTGCCATCGCATTACTATTGACGTATTCACAATCCATCATGCCGCCATTCTGCCGTCAATTGATCTACAGTTAAAAACTCATCAAAAATAATCACCCAACTCAAACAAATACCAAATAACATTTATAAAAGCTGAATACATAAACGATTTTTTATAACACTTTTTCTCATTCATGAATCACCAGATCTGTTTAATTATTTACAATAAATTTTAACTTAATTAAATATATGAATAGAGTGTTAACAAAATAACGTAAAATGAAACAAAGTGTTAGACTTAAAATTCATCAAATTTTCATCTGTTTTTGTGATCAGACGCTATACTCAAATTAACGGGTCACTCGGGGAAATATGAATTGATTCTGCATGAACCCATATATTTCTCGTTTTATCCGAAAGGTAAATCATATTGAGGCCATAACATCCTGATTAAGAATTAAAACAACAATAACATGACTCAGAATGAAATATAGAACCTGACGGCCGGTCTTATTTTTCGCAGGGGCACACCGTTGCACTTGCAAAAAAGAATAAGGCGATTGCCGCAGACTGATGAGGTGAAGAAAATGTCTAGCTTAAAAGTACTGACTGCTACTGCTGCCATCCTGATGTCGACTTCTGTCCTGGCGGATATACGAGTCGCAGATACACACAATGGCGCATGGATTACAGTGACTGAGAACGGTCAGCCCGCTGCGAATGCATCGGTTTCTGTTGCGAATGTTCCACAACAGAAAAAAACTTATCAGACCGATGATAAAGGCCGGGTATTTATTCCTCTGACTATCGAACAATCTCGCTCTATTAAATATAAAGCGAAAACAGAAAGCGGACGTGAATCAAGCCGTTATGCTTTCCACTCAACTAACCGTTAACTGAGTTCAGTCAACGATTCAGTGTTCTCCAGGCCCTGCCATGCAGGGCCTTTCTTTATTGTTCTATCTGTATTAGCTCCCTGTATTAGCTCCACCGCTTAAACATCATGCGCTGAAAGAACGATGGCTCAAAGAACACCATGCTCAAAGTCATACTAAATCACATCGTGTCACGCCGTTTCAAATCTCTGGATAACATCAGGGCTAATCCCAGAATTTGTAAAAACAACGCCAGATTCCGCTGCCTGGAAATAGATTCCATCACGCCTTGATATGACTGCTCCAATGCCAGGTTATGTATATAGAGTTGATCAATTTTATTTCGATACTCGATCTGAGTGTCATTCATTCTTTGCATGATTGCCGGAATTTCAACGTTCGACAGATCGGACAGCGAAATATTCAACCAATCATGGAGCTCTTCAATCACTTGTGCTTTCACAGATGCCGACAGCGGTTGGGGATTCACATTTGCAATCGACATCAAAATCAAAACCAATTCACGCTTTCTTTCAATCGTTTCAACTTGCTGCCAGGTTAACCCAATTAATTTTTCGTTGCTCTCCTGCTGTTGAATCATCCCATTGGCCTCTTGCATGGCATGATCAAGAGAAAAGTTGGTCATGAGTGCCGAGATAATATTCAACAGTAATCCGAGCGCCACAAAAAACCATGTTGGCACAAACCATTTACGCATCCAAATTCCCCTGCTCAACCGCCCGGATAAATACATCGCGGGCCTATGTGATCAGGGTAGTTCATCTCCGTATGGCGCATCGTATCGCTTCATCCCGATGACCCCTGTTGTCTAACTATCAAAAAACCAACACATTTCTTTGGTGAACTATTTCCTTTCTGGCTACGTTTAAAAGTACTGTTTCAGAAGGGAAAGTGTGCAATGGAAAACCGACAACGAAAAGCAACACGTACGCTGTGGCTGACAGGTGAAAGTGCAGAGCGAAAGCGTCAGGAACTCAAAGATGCCTTCAATCAGACCTGGCAACTGTATGAGTCTCTTTTTGAGGTAATCAACAACGACGCCGCTTTTTTCAGTAAACCAGAGCCTTTACGTCACCCGCTCATCTTCTATTACGGCCACACCGCCGTTTTTTACATCAATAAGTTAAAACTCGGAAAATACGTTGATCAACGAATCAATGAACACTTCGAGTCAATGTTCGCCATTGGCGTGGACGAGATGTCGTGGGATGATCTCAATGACAACCACTATGACTGGCCATCTGTCGCCGAGGTTAAACACTATCGCGACCAGGTCGCAGCGCTGGTCAATGCCTTTATCGAAACCATGCCGCTCGAATTGCCGATCACCGCAGCCGATCCGGCCTGGGTGATACTGATGGGGATCGAACACGAACGGATCCATCTGGAAACCTCGTCAGTTATCATCCGTCAGCTTCCCCTGTGCGATGTCAGTCCCCATCCGAACTGGCAGCCTTGCCGGGACAGCTGTATCCCGGCTGATAACCAACTCCTGTCAGTCAGTGGCGAAACCATCATCCTGGGCAAACCTGAATCCGATCCCACATACGGCTGGGACAATGAATACGGCGAACAATGCTTTCAGGTCGGCAATTTCAAGGCCGCCAAATATCTGGTGTCAAATCAGGAATACCTGGCCTTCGTAAAAGCCGACGGCTACCGGCAGCCCCGCTACTGGAATGAGGAAGGGAAAGCCTGGTTGGCCTATACGCAAGCCAGCATGCCACGCTTCTGGCGGTTACAGGATGGTGCGTGGTTACAACGTAACCTATCAGAGGAAATCCCGCTCCCGCTGAACTGGCCGGTGGAAGTGAACCAGCTTGAAGCCAAAGCGTTTTGCAACTGGAAAGCCGAACAAAAACAAGCCAACATCCGGCTACTGACCGAGGCTGAATGGTATGTCCTTCGCCAAAGTATCGAGGAAGATTCCCCGGCCTGGCACGAGCCCCCCGGCAATATCGAGCTGGCTTACTATGCTTCGTCCTGTCCGGTTGATCGGTTTGAGCACGGCGGCTTTTGCGATATCGTCGGCAATGTCTGGCAATGGACCGAGACCTGCATTGACGGATTTCAGGGCTTTGCTGTTCATCCCCTCTATGACGATTTCTCTACCCCGACCTTCGACGGCAAGCACAACCTGATCAAAGGCGGATCCTGGATCTCGACCGGAAACGAATCAATTAAATCCTCCCGCTACGCCTTCCGAAGGCACTTCTATCAGCACGCCGGGTTCCGCTATGTTGAATCCAATCAGAATCCGGACAGCATGACCTCGCTGAATATTTATGAAACCGATGAGCTGATCTCCCAGTATCTTGAGTTCCACTATGGCGATGAGTATTTTTCCGTCCCGAACTTCTGCATCAACGGCGTCAAACAATGCCTACACGAAATTCAGCTCAACCATCAAGGAAAAGCCCTGGACATTGGTTGCTCGGTCGGCCGCGCCTCATTTGAGCTGGCCAGACATTTCGCCCAAGTGGATGCCATTGACTTCTCAGCCCGATTTATTCAGCAGGCCTACAGCCTGACCGAGCAGGGCGAGAAACGCTACACCATCCGAACCGAAGGCGACTTGGTCGAGTTTAAGAGTATTACGCTGGATGAACTCGGCTACAGCAGCGTTGCCGACCGAATCAACTTTGTTCAGGGGGATGCCTGTAACCTCAAGCCCCAGTTCAGCGGCTATGATCTGGTCTACGCTTCGAATCTGATTGACCGCCTCAACGATCCGAAACAATTCCTGTCCACGATCCACCAGCGGATCAATCACGGCGGCTACCTGGTCGTCACTTCGCCCTACACTTGGCTGGAGGAATATACCGACAAAGCCAAATGGCTCGGCGGAATCAAGGTCAACGGGGAGAACTTCACCACCCTGGACGGCCTGACCGAAACCCTGATCCCTCATTTTGAGCTAGTCGCGGTGAAAGAAATCCCGTTTGTGATCCGGGAAACCAAACGCAAGTTCCAGCACAGCTTGTCCGAGATGACCATCTGGCGTAAGCGCTAATCTTGGCTATGCTGTCACATGATGCTACTGTACTGCCCCCAACGGCAGTACAGAGCATGATTCCGTGAAAACACCTTGTGTCGCAAAATGTAAAAACAACGAAGGCATCTGCAGCGGCTGCTTTCGTACCATGGCCGAAATCTCAACGTGGCGCCATATGGACGAAGAAAATCAAGTCCGGACAATCAACGAAATCCGCGGCGAACAGTCGACCCACACCTGTCAACAATGCGGCAAACCGGCTTTTTGTGATATCAGTGCCGGGAAGAGTAGCTGCTGGTGTTTCGAAATCAGCCGCCGGGACACATCGGGTCTGGAGACTGACGGTACAACTTGCCTGTGCCGGGCCTGCCTATCTCAACTCCCCCTGCGTGATCATTAAAGCGCATCCAACCAGAACGCATATCGGATCAACTTAATAAATGGGGATAACTGCCGCATATAATGCTATATCAGCACCGTTATGCTTGGCTTGAGTTTCTCTTTTCAGGCCCTATAATCGAATGATCCACCTACAATGTATAAAACCGAATGCATATATTTTATCGACTGGCCATCCTGATCACATTGCTGTCTCCGCTCGTCCAGGCACAGCCCCTGAATGTCCTGCCAGACAACGAAAAGCTGTGTATGGAAGCTGTTGGACGGCTTTTGGCCCGCCAGCAGGCCATCTTCAGCAATAACCAGGCCGAACCCAACCAGCGACGGTTAGCCGAACGAGCGATCGATACCACCCGGGAAGCTTTCTCGGAGAGTGAAAGTTACTGCCAGGCCCAGGCAGCACTCCAGGCCTACGAAAGCCAAAAAGATAAAGACGACAGTTTTCAGCAGCGCCAGGGAGAAGTGAACTACTTCGGACGCAGCACCATTTAAGCGTTCTGCTGTCTTATCAGCGCAACCTGACAGTCACCGAGATAAGCTATTATTAGCAACAAGGCTGTATCGGGGAGAAAAACCAATGCCTACCAAACCTTGGCTGTGGACGGGTATTTTGTTTGCTGCGGCATTGCTCGGATGTGAAGAAAAAGTCACTGCCGGCTTCGCCGTCAAAGATCTTCAGGACAGCTGGGTGCTGGTCAAGATTGACGGCAAAGATATTACAATCACTGAACCCCGAACGCCGCCGGGGATGCAGATTGGTACCGATCTCAAAGTGGCCGGATTCAGTGGCTGCAATCGTTTCTTCGGCCAGGTCGAACTCACGCCCAAAAGTAAGTTCCGAATCACCGCCATGGGCACCACCAAAATGGCCTGTATCCAGAATGAACTGGCAACCATTGAGTCGACCATGACCAAGTCGCTGCAAAAATGGAACAGCATCGCACTTGAAAACAACCTCCTGACGCTGACATCCGAGCAGCATATCCTGACCTTCACACCAGGGGAGATATCCGTCCCGGAAACCCCACAGTAATGAGCAGGGCACCCCATGAAACTGAGTAAACGCAAAGCCAGAGTTCTCAGTTCAGCGATTCAGGACTGGGAGAACAATGCCCTGATCACCCCAGAGCAGGCCAAACAATTACGTCGCAGCTACCAGATCGTCGGTTTTGACTGGCGCCTGTTGGCGGTTTACTCTTTCTGGATTGCCATCACCTGCCTGATCATTGCCGTCGGCGTGCTGCTGGCAGATGACTACCTTCTGGCCCTGCTAGCGCAAATCATCGACACACCCGCCAGCGTCCTGGCACTACTCAGCGCCGGGATCGCAGCGGCTTGCTACATCATCGGCACGCGGCGGCGGGACAAATATCCCGAGAAAAACATCAGCAACGAAGCGACCTTTTTCTTCGGTGTCTTCATGACCGCAGTGACGGTTGCCTTTTTGCGCGAAACCAGCGGAATCGCACATCGCTACGATGCGTTGCTGTTGCTCCTGCTCACCCTGGTTTACGGCGTGCTCGGCATTCGCCTGAGCTCCATTCTGATCTGGTTGTTTGCCCTGATCAGCTTCGGTGCCTGGGAAATGGTTCAAACCTATGAGCTGGCAAGCCCTGAAGGCTATTTCCTCGGGATGAATCAGGCATTACGATTTGTCTTTGTGGGGATCGCCGTGCTGGCCGTCAGCCGGTATACCGAACGCCGGGCCGATTACCAGTACCTGAGTGAACCGACGTTGTTTGTTGGCCTGCTGTACCTGCTGAGTACCCTGTGGTTGCTGTCAATCTTCGGCAACTACGCCGATGCCACCGAGTGGGCCGACGTCCCGCAATTTCATCTGCTGCCCTGGTCCATCCTCGCCGGACTGGTCTGCCTGGGCGTGATTTACCTCGGGATCCGGTTCGACAATCCCCTGTGCCGGAGCTTCGGGATCACCTTCCTGCTGATCAATCTCTACACCCGCTACTTCGAATACTTCTGGGAATCGATGCATAAAACCATCTTCTTCGCGATTCTGGCACTCAGTTTCTGGGTGCTCGGAACCAAAGCCGAAAAGCTGTGGCAGCTCGGTCGGCAGTTACAGTCGGAAAGTCAGAAACACTGACGCCATCTGTGCTTATCCGAAAAAATCATCGATTATTCATTGGTTAAATCGATCAACTTGGTATGATGAACCCTTCATCCGGCTCAAGCCTGATAGGGAGAATAACAATGAAAAAACTACTCGTTGCGATGTTAATGACTGGACTGCTCACAGGATGTTCTGACAATGAGGTTGGAGATGTATCGCTTGGTGTTTTTACGCTGAAGGACATCAAAATTGAAAATTTAAAGGACGATATTGTGACGGGTGTAACCTGCCACATTGCCTCTGTCGAAGCTGATTTCAGTTTAGCCGACCCCAGTGACAGCTCCATTTCTTGTCGTCAAACGGGAGACATTACACCCGAGATGATCGCAAAAATTGATAAGAGTAAATCCGGAGAAGTCGTATTCAAGAAGTCCAAAAGTATCTTCTTCAAGTCGATGAAAGTCAGACGCATCTTTGATGCAGACAATCAGACCCTGCTCTACTTGTCATATACCACGAAAGAAACGGAGGGCAGCTTTAAGCACAGCCTTTCAACTGTTCCGTTGTGGGGCACTGCTGCTTATATCGAGCCTAACGTAGCACCTGGCGCAGCACATTAAGAACATGGCAGCGAATGCTGCCATGTTCTTATCAAGATTGCATGTGAGCGGTACCGGTTTGGCTATCGCCGCTGCAACAGCCAGGCGATGGCACCGTAGGCGAACGCCTGCCCCCACAACTGCAACCACAGGGGCAAGACCTGATAGAACTCGGCGCCCATCTGATTCAACCGCAGGAAAGCGTTTATCGCCGGGGTGGCCGGGATCAACTGAACCAATGCCTGGATCGGCGCCGGGATCATCGACACCGGCCAGATAAAACCGAGCGAGAAGATCAGCGGGATCGAACTCAGCAACACCACCACGATCGCCAACTCCCGACGGGGCAAAAGATGACCGAGGATCATCCCAAGCCCAATCACCGCCAGTAGAAACGGCACCGTGATCGCCAGTAGATCGGCAATCGTCGCTAGGCGGCTGATGTGGTAATAGGTGAAACTAAAGCCAAAGTAATACATCACCAACGGCAGATAGATCAGGACGAACACCATCGCTCGCACCAACACCAACTGCCAGGCCGGGGACTGATACCAGTAGCCGGGCTGACCCGGTACAAGTGGCAGCGTCCGCTGTCCGCAGCCCAGCAACGACACCGCGATCAGCAGGGTCTGGTGAAGGATCAGCACAAAGACCGCCGGAACGATATAGTCGATATAGCCCATTCCTGGATTGAACACTGGCTGCATGGTCAGGTGGATCGGGCTATGCTGCTGCGATGCCAGTGCAATATGTTCGCCAGACGTCACCATCCGGATCACCTTCGCTTTTGCGCCCAGGGTTCCGCCAGCTTTGGCCAACCCTTCCACCACGGTGCCGTACACCAGGAAATAGGCGGCATCCCCGGCAAAAGCCAGGGTCGGCGACTTACCCAGCAATAAATCCCGGGCAAAGAATTCCGGGATCACCAGCAGCCCCTGAACCTGCCCCCGGTTCAGCATCGCTTGCGCTTCAGCCATGCCAGTTACCCGCTGCGTCAGCGCCACCTGAGGGGTCGCATCCACCATCCGCTCCAGTTCACGGCTAAGCTGGCTCTGATCCAGGTTCACCACCACCACCTGCTGCTCTCGCGGCAGTTGATTGGCGTAAGGCAAGGGATAGAGAAACGAATAAATCAACACGCCGCCAAAGACCGTAAACAGGATCGATGGATTGGTGAAAATCGCCTTCAGCTCTTGCCGAATCAATGCACGCCAGCTCATGACACCACCTCTTGTTCACTCGCACCTGTCGCCAGTTGCTTCGCCTTCAACGCCGCAACCCCGAGCACTGGCAGAAAAGCAGCCAGCGCCATCAGTTGCGGCATCGCTTCATTCAGGCTCTGGCCATGATTCACCTGATGCAACTGGACATCCAGATAATGGGTGACCGGCAACACCGCACGCCAGATCTGCGCCAGCGTCGGCATATCGGTCGCCGGAAACGTTACGCCGACAAAGGCAAAGGCGGGCGCCGTAAAACCAGCCGCCAGGCTCATGGCGCGGGTCGTGTCCCGGGTCGCAAGATACAGCACAGCGCCGACGCCCTGACAGGCCAGCACGGTCAGCAATTGTGCCGTTCCCAGAATCAGCCAGCTCCCGTGCATCGGCCAGCCCAACACACCGTACAGCGCAACCAGAAACAGCAGACCGTGCATCCACAGGATCAAGGTGTAAGGCAGCAGTTTGCCAAGCAAACGTCGACACGGCGCCGGTTTGAACCAGGTTGGCAAAGACTGCTGACGATCTTGCGTAGCCAGCACCATGATCGTGGTGATCACCATGAGGATCTGCCACATCGCCGGCACCGCCCCCGCGACCAGGAACTGGCCGTAATGATTGTTGCTGTTATAGAGCGGGGTGACCTGGGTGCGGATCGGCACCGCTTTCCCCATCGCCTGACTCAGTACAGCATTTCCCTCCGCCAGGTTCAGCAACGTATCGAGCTGGGCATTCAGCGTCCCCTGAGCCTGCATCACGGCGGAATTCACCAGTTTGGCAATCAGGATGAATTGGCTGTTGTAGAAGGCCGTAATATTCGGTGTATGGCCGAGCAACGTCTGCTTTTCCAACTGGGCCGGTAACACCACCAGCGCATAAATGTCACCGGCACGCAGCGCGGCACTGCCCTGCTCGACCGAGGGAAACGTTCGGGCAACCGCCAGCGCCGGGCTGGCGTCATAATAGCGCACCGCCTGACGGGATAGCCGGCTATGGTCGAGGTCAACTACCCCGATCGGCAGATCCCGGGCAATCCCGGCGGAAAAGACCGCCCAAACAATCAAAAACAGCAGCGGCGGCACCCAGCTCAGCAGTGCCCTGAGCCAGCCGTCCCGGGCCAGCAAATGCCATTCATGACGTAAATGGTGAGAAAACGACATCATGATCACTCAACGAGTACACTCATACCGACCCGCAGCCCGTCGATCGGGTTCACCGGACGCGCCTCGACTTCAAACGTACGCATATCAAATCCCTGCGCCGGATCGGTGGTCCGCCAGGTTGCGAAATCCCCCATCACGGAAACATGACTGACCGCAAAGGCATATTTCTGATCGCCTAAGGCCGGGATCCGGGCCTCGAACTGCGCGCCGGTACGATAGTCTTTCAGTTTGTCCTCACGGACATGGAACACGGCCCAAGCGTCGTTCATATCCACTACACTCACCACCGGGAACCCCTGAGGCGCCAGCTCACCGGTATGCAGCAGAATTTCCGCCACCTCGCCGTTATGCCAGCTTTCGATTTGGGTATCTGCGGCATAAGCTTCTACTTCTGCAACCGCACCCGCGGCCATCCGGGCCTTCTCGACAGCTGCCCGTTTGGTCTCAACCCGAGCCCCTTCCTTGGCCATTTCAAACATCTGGTAGGCCGCACGTTCGGTATAGCGTGCCGCCTGCCACTGGGCATAGGCTTCATCGCGTTTCTGCTCGGCGACCACCCCTTCTTTATAGAGGTTATCGACGCGCTGGTATGTTTTGCCCCGCAACTCTGCCGCAGACTTGGCCTTACGCCAGGTATCTTTCGACGCCTCGATTTCCTGGCTCCGGGCACCTTTCTCGGCCTGCTCAGCCATCGCTCCGGCTGCTTCCTGTCCGGCTTTCGCCTGCTCCAGTTTGGCGTCCAGCTCCGGACTCAGCAGGGTAAAAATCAGATCGCCGCGCTGGATTTGATCGCCTTTGCGGACCATCACCTGCTCGATCCGGCCAGGCACTTTGGAAGAAATATTGTATTGCTGGGCTTCAATTTGGCCCTGCATCCGCTCCGGTTGCGGCTGATACGCCTGCCAGAAGGTGTAGCCGAGCCAGCCCACCAGCGCTGCGGCCGGAATCATTACGGCGAATGCCTTTGATTTGCTCATGATTGAACCTCTACACCCTGAAATTGTTGATATTGATTGAAACGGTTGATTTCACCACTGACGGCCAATAACCGCGACAGGGAAATCACATACTGGTACGCCGCAGCCGAGCGCTGGGTCCGGACGCTGGCCAGATACAACTCGGCATCGACGACATCAAGCGAGGTCGACAGCCCCTGACTGAACGCTTTTTCCCGCATCCGCAAGTTTTCGCTTGCCAGAGACAGACTCGATGCCAGACCCTGATATTCTTCCAGGGCCTGCATCGCTTCCCGATAGGTTTTCTCGACCAGCACCGACAAATCTTGCTCAGCCTGCGCTCTGAGATAATTCACTTGGGTCACCGCGCTGTGGGCCGCCTTCACTTTGTCAGAGCGGCCGGAGCGATCCAGCAGCGGAATGTTCACGCCGACGCCGACGGCCCAGTCCGGCGCTGTTTTAGCTGCCAGCGAGTCATCCTCGTGCAGGCTATAGTTTCCGTACAGGTAGACTTCCGGGTAATACTTGCCTTTTTCGACATCGATCACCCCCTTCGCCTGGCGACTTTTGGCATCCAGGATCTTCAGGCCCGGATAATCCGCCAGCGTTTTCTCGATGAAGGCAACCATTGGCGGCAGCGAGTCATTGGTAAACAGCGGTGTGGAAGGCAGGACCGGCTGAGAACGCTTGAGCATCTTGGTCAGGGCAACCTGGGCGATTTCCATATCCCGCGCCGCTTTCTGACGCTCGACCCGGGCCTTGTCATAAGACGCTTCCGCCTGCAGACGTTCCACTTTGGCAATCTGTCCTTGTTGCTCCAGCTTCTTGGCATGTTCAAAGTGCTTTTGCAGCCCCTGCTCGACATCAATCCGGGTTTGCAATACATGCTGAGTCATCGCGACCCCGAAGTAGAGTTTGGCCAGATCTTCGAACTTCGCCTGTTGCTTCATCGCCAGCAGAAAACCAGCTTCGTCATGCTGCCCTTTGGCGATTTCCTGCACCGCGGTGATACGCCCGCCGGTAAAGATCGGCCAGATCGCCCGCAGCGAACTGGTAAACACATCACGATCGGTTAGTCGGGAGGTAAACAGCTGATCGATTTTCGCCGGATTTATCCCGGCCATCTGCGCCAGTCCGGCGATGGCATCACCGGCCGGCATACTCTCGGCAATATCGGAAGGCTTGATTTCAACAGCCTTGTCCAGTCGGGTGTAATTGGCACCGGCCGTCACCTGCGGCAAGTACATATCCCGCGCCGCGTCTTGCAGATAGCGCGCACGGTCAACATTGGCCCGCTCCGCGGCCAGAGCATCGTTCTGGCTGACGACCGCTTGCCAGGCGACACTGAAACTGACGGCTTGCTGGCCCACCGGTAAAGCGTGGCTTGGCGCTTGCGTCACCTCGGGCACACTGGCCGAGGTCATCGGCTGCGTCTGGTCCGCCTGACTCGTCAGCGGGAGCATCAACAGCGCTGCACAACAGGTCAGGGCTGCGATTGGAGTTCTTTTCATGCTTCGTTCCATCAGACCGAAAAGGGATTCGTATGGCCCCAATTCTAGAGCAATTGCTCTACATTTCAACCAAGCCCTGTGATATCTCGCACTTTTTTCGTGCCAGGCGCAAGCGATCCCGACCGCACTTCACCGATGATCAAGGTCAGCATAAGAAAAAGCCCGGAAGCGGGCTCCCGGGCTTTGTTTTTTGTAGTGAGTGCTCAGACACTTTTGTTATTAATACTGCAGGCAAAGTGCCTGACAAGGTAACCAACAGTTCATACCGGCACGGATTCAAGCCTGTGACAGGTGTGGGCAACCGTGCTCAGCATGACACTGTTCGTGTTTTTAAACATCGTATTATTAACACATCGTGTTATTAAAACATCGTGTTATTAAAACATCGTGTTTTTAAACATCGCGTTGTAACAACTGAACGTTGTTAAAATCAGCGTTGTAAAAACGGTGCCAGTGCGGCGAACAATTGGTCGATCTCTGTTGTGGTGTTATAGTGCATCAAGCCAATTCGGATCACCCCGCCATCGGCCATCACGCCCAGTTGCTCACACAGCCCCTGCGCATAGAAGTGGCCGTTCCAGACACACATATTCTGTTTGCCCAGATGGACCGCAACATCCCCCGGCGTTACCCCGTCGATACGAATCGCAAAGGTCGGCGTGCGCTGGTGCAGACGGTCTGCATCGGTGATCCCATACAGACGCATATTTGAATACTGCGCAGCACAAGCCAGGAAATGTCGACTCAGCACCGTTTCATGTTGCTGGTATTGCGCGTAGCTCTGCTGCAATCGCTGACGCAAATCCGCCCCCGGCTCGCCCCATTGGGCAAGATACTCAACTGCGGCCACAAATCCGGCTAATGCTTCAAAGCTCTGAGTGCCGGTTTCGAAGCGGCCCGGTCCCTGATTGGTTGCCGGTTCAACTTTGTATGGACGCAGGGTCTGAAGCCACTGCGGCGCGATATACGCGATCCCGACATGCGGTCCGAAGAACTTGTAAGCCGAGCAGGCCAGAAAATCACAGCCCAGCGCCTGAACATCGACCAGCGCGTGCGGGACATAATGCACCGCGTCGACATAGACCTGAGCGCCCACCTGATGCGCCGCCTCAATCACCCGCTGCATGTCCACCAGCGAACCGGTCGTGTTGGACGCATAGGTCACCGCCACCAACCGGGTTTTGTCGCTCAGCAGCGAGATCAGATGATCATAATCTAAAGTACAGTCAGCTTCGTTGACCCGCACCTGATGGACCACCGCGCCTTTATCTTCTGCCGCCTGCTGCCAACTCGACACGTTGGAGTAATGATCCAACGCGGTCACGATGATTTCATCACCAGCCTGCCAGTCGCGGCTAATCGCACGGCTGAGCTGGAATGTCAGCGAGGTCATGTTGGCCCCGAAGACAATATTTTCGGCAGAGGGTGCGCCCAACAGTGCTTGGGCAGAGCGCCGTGCCTTGGCAACGACCTCAACGGTCTTCTCACTGGAGAAGAAGGCACCGCCAAGATTGGAATTGTAATGGCCCAGATAGGCGGTCATTGCATCCAGCACCGGCGTCGGCACCTGCGATCCCCCCGGACCATCGAAAAAGTAAACCGGCTGATCATTGACGATCTGGTTCAGGGCCGGAAATGCGTCACGTACGGCTTCAGGCGTGAACGGCATGGTTAAACTCCTTGGCAGTCAGTACAAACAGATCCAAATATCCTTGCTCATCTTTCTTCACCGCTTTAATCGGGCGAGCGTTGTGCCACAGCTGGCTGTCATCAAGCAAGGCAACCTCACCTTCCGCCAGGGCCATGCTCAAAAACGGTAACTCTGTTTTATCTTTGTAAACCAAGAACTCGCCGCCTTCGATGTTGTGACGGCCAATCCCAATCACCGCCAGGTGGTCAAACCCGTCCTGGTGAACCCCTTCCGGCGCTACCTGAGTTTCTTCATCAATGGCCGAAATACGGATTTGGTGAATTTCGATTTCCTGCTCATCGGCCAGACCGTTGGCAGACTTGAAGATTTCGCACATTTCGCGCATCCCGTCGCTGCTGACGATTGCCTCTTCCAGCGGTTCGAAGCTGCGGCTGACATTACCCTGGAACGTATTGATATCGTCCGACTGGACAAACGGGCGCGGTGGCAAATGCTCAACCTGCCCCTGATTCAGCTTCACAATGGAGTAGCGACGCAGCCGATACTCACCGTCGGCATGGCCGGTTTTCGGCAAAAAATTAAAAGACGAGGAAAGATCGCTCACCGCCTTACCACTCAGTTGAGTCAATTGAAGCGTACGTTCGAAAGAAGAATGCATAATCCTGTTCCTTGTGTCATCCACACTAAGTCCATATCATCAGTCTGGCGGTTACAGAACCCGCCAAACGATTTAACAATTAAGCTACATTCAGGATTAAACAAATCGGCACCGAAGCCAAGGGGAGAGATTTAAAATTTTATGAAAACGACAAAATAAAGAATGATAGTTCAAGCAACGACACGAAATCAGTCATAACAACCAGATATTGAAAAGTGCACTATCAATATCCAGTTATGTATACTGAAACACAAATTAACTAATTGATTTATAACGATATACTTGTGGTTCTTAGGGCTCATTCCGGGATCATTGGACTAGCATAAAATGCTATCTGTGACTTAATTCTCAACTTTGTAATTTGATAAGTTGGATGAAGTTGGTGTGATTCACCAGCTCGGAAACAGCAGGCTCTGCTGTTTCCGAAACCATGGTATCAACGGTAGGCAGGACGTTCGACCGCGCGGTATTCATCACCGCTTTTCTTGTAAAATGTGTTGTTCACGATTGCATAGGTCACCCCGGCAATCACCGCAAAGGTCGCAATTTCCGGCAAACGGGATTTATGGTAATGCTGCTCTTGCACCACCACCACATCACGATGGTAATGATGATCATGCCGGTCATAATGGCGGTGCTTATGGTGCTTGTGTTTATGATGCCGATGTTTATGGTGATGATCGCCATGATGGTCCCACTTCGCCTGAGCCGTGATCGGCAACCCCGCCAAAGCGCAGGCGAATAAACAACAGACTAATGTTTTCATATTATAATTCTCTGGTTTATTTCTTTGCCGTCAGCATATCGGTAAGATACGTGCGTATGTCAGGTTGAAGTTAGCCCTGTGTCAAACTTACAAAGGGCCAAGAGCGCATTTCAACGGGGTGCTTATCAACCTCAACATCAGTCAATCGATTCATCTACAACAGTCAAGCAGAGCACCATGTCACAACCAATCGGCCTCGGCTGCCCCCAGTTTCATCTCGCCGCCTATCTTGAAAATCGTCCGAACATGTTGAACTACCCGACACTTTCCGAGCACATTCCTCTGGTGCCGGGAGAGATCCAGGCGATTGGCCAGGCATGCGGCAACGGCTGGCGCAAAGTGTTTAACGTCTATGCCAAGTTGCTGTATACGCTGGATACTTCCTTGTTTCCGTACGCTCTTTCGGCGCCGACCTGGCAGACATACCGGGAGCAATATTTACTCCAGCAAGGCAGCCACACTGCCCTGTTGTTCAGTCCGCCGCAGTTGTCCGTACCGGATAAACACGACCAAGCTACCCCGGTCATCCATCTCATCATGGGCCGAACCTATGCCAAGCGGCTGATCGCCGAAGGCAAACTCACCGCACCCATGGAATGGCTGGACAACGAGTTTGCGATCAACACTGAGCATCGGGTGATCATATGCCCGTATTTCGACTATCGTCAGCTCTCGAATCTCAAAATTGCCCGTCTGGCAGAACTGATGAAACGACTGGTGACAGAAACCCGCGAAGGGGATTAAGGGAGGTATAGAGAGATAGCCATCGACGGGCTTCACTGAACACATAACCATTTACACACAGTTCAACCCGTTGCTAAGAGCGGACAGTCGAGATGTATTATCCTTAAAGCTGTCGCCACAACCCACGAGATCGTCTGCCCTGCAGGCGATTACCACAGGTATTTCCGGATAAGGGCGTATGCAGACCGATCTGGCCCCCCTGATCTTCGAGTTGTGTACCATCATCATCAGCGCGGCCATTCTCGGGACGCTGTTTCTCTATGCCCGCCAGCCCATCATCCTGGCCTACATTGCGGCCGGGATCATCATCGGCCCGCAGGGACTGAACCTGATCCACAACGCCGGGAATGTCACCCAAATCGGCAATCTCGGGGTGATCCTGCTGCTGTTCTTAATCGGCCTGAATCTCCAGCCGAGAAAACTGCTGCAACTGTTCAAAGAAAGCTCCCTGGTGACCTTCGCCACCAGCGGCTTTTTCTTTCTGGTGACGCTGATCGTTGCCCTAGCCTGCCTGTTTCCGCTGGGCGAGTCGCTGATCATCGCTGCGGCGATGATGTTTTCCAGCACGGTGATCGGCCTGAAGCTGATCCCCACCACCACCCTGCATCACAAGCACATGGGGGAAGTGATGACCAGTATTCTGCTAGTGCAGGATCTGCTGGCCATCAGCGTGCTGATCTTTCTCAATCTCAGCGACGGCAACACCATGCTCATTGCTTTCGCGATGATGCTGCTGAAGTTTTCCGGGCTTTGCCTGCTGGCTTATGTCGGGGTTCGCTATATTATTCTGCCGCTATTCAGCCGCTTTGATGTGATCCAGGAATACAGCTTTGTGATGACGCTGGCCTGGTGTTTCTTTCTGGCAGAGCTTGGACATCAGGCCGGGTTGTCGTATGAAAGCGGGGCGTTTGTGGCCGGAGTCTCGATTGCCGTCAGCCGGGTGTCGCAGGTGATTTCGATTCACCTGAAACCACTGCGGGAGTTTTTTCTGATCCTGTTCTTTTTTGCCATTGGTGCCCGGATGGATCTGGCCGCAGGAAACCTGTACAGCCTGCTGGGGATTGGGTTTGGCATTCTGCTGGTCCCCGTCAAATCCTGGGGATTTAACAAGGCCTTAACCCTGGCGCATGAGCACCCCGGATTGACCCGCGAGCTGGGTGCCCGACTCAGCCAGGCCAGTGAATTCTCATTTCTGGTCGCCTATACCGCCACCAATAACGCCATGTTGTCCCCGGCCGCAACCTTGTTTATCCAGACCACCACTATCACCACATTCGTCATATCAACCTACTGGGTGGTGAGGCGCTACCCGACGCCGATTTCCATCGACAACACCCTCCGTCGGGACTAATGCAACCATCAGGACCAATACAGCCGTCGGATTACGAACATCCTCCCTTCACTCGGCGAACGGATATGTGATACGCGTGATCAGTTGCTCCGGCGAAACCTGAAGGGTGACCAGTGGTACCCGCTGAAGCGCCGGGTTTACCTCACCATCGGCTGCCAGCCACTGCCGGATATTGCGATACCCCTGACGCAATGCGTCCGCCAGCACACGATTCTCCACCAGCAAATACGTCCGGGTCGTGAGATAACTGCTGCGGTTCGCCAGTGCAAACATCTGATCGTCCAGCGTCTGCCGATCCAGGCTTTGCATACCGGACAGCACGTCGAGCGTTTCCCCGGCCACATCCAGATGAGCGAATACCAGACCCTGACGACGTAACTGTGCCAGCAATTGGGTGTAGTTGGCTTGGGTCAGTGGCGCAGTCAATTCAAGGTGGTGCACTTTTCCCTGCAGGGTAAACACAGCCAGCGCACCGTCTTCCAGCTGAAAATCCCGTTGCCGATCCAGACAGATCACCGACTGACCGGGATACAGTTCCGAACAGTCATAAGCATCCGGCAAGCTGCCGACAGCATCTGCGGCCATCCCCCAGGGAAAACGTTCCCACGGTGGGGACTGTGATGCCAACGCACGACCCGGCACCAGCGACACGAATAGCAGTAACACGAACAACAGCAACGCGGATAACAGCGAGACAATCTGTAGTCGCTCTCGAAACAGCGCAAACGCGTGTTTCCGGGGCAACATCCGGCGCAAGCTAGGGATCAACATCAAAACAATCAGTATCCTTCGGGTCGGTCACACAAACGCTCATGTTTTACCGATTGCTTGGCAAAACTGCAATCCCTACATCCAAAAACCCATATATAAAGAAGGGAAAAGAGGCGGCATTTAAAGAAAGGAAAAGATAAAACGGGTGGCGCAACATCAAACGGGGCTGATGAATAACATTCACCAGCCCCGCTCAAACACATGATGACTTACTGTGTATGACCCCGGTTACATCGACCAGATGTAGAAAATCTGCGATTTCATCCGAATAATGATCCCGCGGATCACATCGAGGAATCCCAGGAAGCCAATCGGCTTCTCGGCACTGACCCATGCCAGCCCCACAGAGCCGACCGGGATGTCGTAACCATCCGGCTCATCAATCTTCAGACGAACAAAATGATGTTTGTTCATCGCATTCTGACCGGTCACCTGACGAACACTGTCATCGCGGCCCAGCAGGTTCCCCTGCGCTTCGCCGGTGGCTTCCACAATCCCTTCAACTTCCACACTGAAGATCTTGCCCGGATAAACCGCTGAGGTAAATTCCCCCCGCTGGCCCACTTTCACATTGCGAATAGCTTGGTGATTCACCCGCATCAGCACATACTTTTCATCGAGGTACATCTGCATCCGCGGCATCAGCCCGACATACTGCCCCTCGCGCATAATAAAGTTATTCAGATAACCGTCGGCCGGGGCATACACCTTAGTGTTATCCAGCTCCCACTGCGCCTGAGCTACGCTTGCTTGCTCACGCGCGACCTCCGCCTGCTGGCTGTTCACGGCCAGTTTGGCTTTTTCCCAATCCAGCATCGTCTTCTTTGCCGTCAACTGGTGCTTCTCCAGTTGCGAAGCGAGTGCAACCGACTCGGCGCGGGCCACAGCTACGGCCGTGTGCTGCTCGTCCATCTGGGTATCGGTAATGGTATGCTGTACCACCGAATTCTGCTCCAGGTAACGGTTCAGGATGGCTTGCTTGAGTTTCAAATTCTCTTTCGCCGCGACCCACTTGTTGCGGGTGATCTCAATCTCTTTCTCAGCAGCAAGCGCCGTTTCCCAGGCAATACCAATATTTTCCCGAGCCATCAACAGCGCTGCTTCCTCTTGTGCCAGCGTCGCTTTAGCCTTGTTCAGCGCGATCTGATACGGCTCGCGGTCGAGTTCATAAATCAGTTGCCCCTGTTGCACCTTCTCATTCGACGCAACGTAAATTTGTGCCACATGGCCTTTAATCTGCGTGGAAGGCGGACGCAACTGTACATGTGGTGACTGCACCACTGAGCCACCGGACATGTCCATCGGGGTAAAGGTGATCAGACCGACCCAGACAAACAGCAACCAGCCAATCCCCCCGAGCACGGAGAACCCTTGGGTGAACTTATTCCACGGCATGCCAACCAAACGCAGCAGGTAAATGAATAACGCCCAAACGGCCAATCCCTCAAGCATGATCCATCTCCTGTTGTGGGCATGTATTCCCGGTCACCGTCGCTGTTTCAGCCTGAATGTCGGCCAAGGCAGACGCCTCCCCAACGGCTGGCTCCCCTTTCCAGATATCCCGGATCCGCCGTAGCGCCTGCTCGCCATCGACGAAGGCGATGACCACCGCAATCACCCACACCCAGTGCCAGATAAAACCGATCCAGGTCAGCGCGGTGATCAATCCAAGCTGATGATGCTCTTTGTGATGGGCCTTCTGGATCGGTAATTCATGAATCCGCCAAAATCCGTAGGCTGCCGCCCCAATCACCCCCACCAGAACCACCGTCGCGACCACATGAAGGGCGGTATCTACCCCACTGTCAACAAACGGCATACTGAACAAACTCATCCTCAAAGCACTCCCAAACAATACTGATATTCATCATTTTTATGGTGGGCAAGTTTGCATTGATATGTGACACAGGTATCATTCGTGGTTTGATTATATCGATTTGGTTGAGTTTATTACGCAATCTCTCCAGGACAATTTCGCCATGCATGCAACGCCTGCACTTCACACCAGTTTTATCCGCGCCGCATTTCTCCAGCCACTGTTCCTCGGGATAGAAAAGCACTACCGGCTCTCGGCCACAGCGCTGGGGATTCCGCCAAAACTGCTGGCCGAACCGATGGCATTGATCCCGGCGGTGGATTTTCATCGTTGGCTGACGGCCATTGCAGAGCTGACGCAGGATCCAGCGTTCATCATCCGAATCGCGCCGCAACTGACATTCGGCAACATGGGTTATTTGGGCAACTGGCTGCTCTCCAGCCCGGATCTGGCGCTGGCCTTCCGGCGCATCAATTACGGCACGTCTTGTTTGCAATCCGGCGCGGGGTTTCACGGCGAGCAGTCCGGCAATATGATTAAGTGGTGTTATGACAACCACTTTTCCGAGGGGCAGCCGCGGTTAGCCGACAGCCTGCGGATCGCCGTGCTGTACACCAACACGTTACGCCATTTCATGGGGAAAGATTATCATCCCAAACGGGTGGAAATCAGCGGACCGCCCTGCGGCAACGGGCAGGTAGAACAATTTTTTGGCTGCGAGATCACCTGGAACGCCCCGACCACCAAGGTCTGGCTCGATATCTCAGTGCTGGAGCACGGCAGCAATACGCCGTTTGCGGTGCATCGACCGATGCTGCTGAGCAACTTTCAGCTGGATGAATTATTGAACATGCCGCAGCCGCAAGACATGGCCAAGGTGATGTACGAGATGGTTACTTATGCCTGCTACTACGGTTTTCCGACCCTGGATTTTGTCGCCGACCGGTTTCAGGTATCCCGCCAACAACTCCAGCGCCGGCTCCATACCCAAGGCTGGACTTTCACCAACGTGACCAGCTATGTGTTGTGCAACCTGGCGATCAAATACATGCTCAAAGATATGCCGATCGGCCAGATTGCCACCGAGCTGGGTTATCACAATGTGCAGAGTTTCAGCAAAGCCTTCCGGCGCCAGCGCGGGATGACGCCGACGCAGTATAAAGACAAGCTGTTAGAACGTAACCTGGCCGGATTGCCTTAAGCGACGCTGTCCCGCCGACACTGCATAAAGAAATGCTTTTCAGGCGTAATGTGATACCACATATCAAAGATCGCCTGGTCGTCTTCCAAGGTCGGTTTAAAAAAGATCCGATAACCGGTGAGATCGCGACGTGCCGCGTAGTCAAACGGATCGGCATGATTGGGGTCTTGAATAATTTCGCGGCTGAGTTTGACGGGTGTGAGCATATAATCACTCTCTTTCACCACATACCGATAATCCACGAACAATTGATACTCCAGTTGGGTCTGCTGCTCGTGCTCATAGCGTACCCATTCCTGTGATTTCACCGTCCCGTCCGGCTTGAAATCATAGGTGACCCAGCTTTGTTCATCCGGCCGCTCCTGCTGCGGCGTACATTGCCATTTCCCGGCAATCACAGGTAGAGGTGAAGCCACCGCACTTCCTGATCCAAGTATTCCGGCCAGCATCAACAACCCGGACATCCTATGGCGCATCGCCCTCTCCTTTCAATCATCAGTATCTGGACAACAATAAGTTAACATTGCTACCAGCTGCAACAAAAAAGGAGCTGAAATCAGCCCCTTTCTCACTTTCCAGTCAACGGATCACCCGATTTGTTCATTTACGCGGATTTGGGTGCACTTTGTTCCGCCACCTTAGCCAGGATCGCTGAAATCGGCACAATCGGCCCCATCATGTTGATCCGCATGGGTGAGCCGCCGGTGCCGAAATGCAGTTCGGAAGTGTCAGCCGTTGAGTAGTTATATTTGTAGTTGAATTTCCCGGTGGCAATATGCAGTAAATCAAATTCCTTGCGGTGGCATGAGATGTATGCACGCCAGTACATTGCATCCAACACCTCGCCAGGGTGCTCTGCTCGGATAATAAATCGCCAGCTTCCGTCCTCGCCGTAGAAGTCGAGCGGAAAAGTATCTTTTATTTTTTTTTTGCTTAGCAAAGTAAACCTATCCACATTGCCTTTCTGTCAGGGGGATTATGCAAGGATTGCACGAGAATGGAAGAGGAATGCGAAGAATTCAGAAAATTTTGACAAAACAAACGCTTTGCCAGGTAATATCTTTGTAAAGATATCATAAAAAAAATTACATTATCAGGCTTGTTTATGAAGTTTCTTTGCCTATAATGCTGAAAACCGGAGCGTCTGCCAACGCTCCGGTTTTTTTGTGCCTGCTTTCTGGTGAATTGAATGCTATCTGCCAATAGCAACCAAACCAGTCAGCAAAATTCGATAGATTAAGGAAAGACTAATGCGTATCGAACAAGACTTGAAATTGGGTTTTAAAGATGTTCTGTTTCGTCCAAAACGTTCAACCCTCAAAAGCCGCTCTCAAGTTGAATTAACCCGCGATTTTACATTCAAGCATAGCGGTCGTCAATGGTCTGGTGTCCCTATCATTGCTGCCAATATGGATTCCGTGGGTAGTTTTGACATGGCGAAAGCCCTGGCGCAACACAAAGTCATGACCGCAGTCCATAAACACTACACCGTTGAAGACTGGGCCGGCTTTATCCGCGATAACGACGCCAGCGTGCTGAACAATGTCATGGTATCGACCGGTACGTCTGATGCCGACTTCCAGAAAACCAAAGACATCATGGCCCTGAGCGATGATCTCATCTTCATCTGCATCGATATTGCCAACGGCTACTCAGAGCACCTGGTCGAGTACGTTGAGCGAGTTCGCGCCGCCTTCCCGGACAAAGTGATCAGCGCCGGAAACGTCGTGACCGGGGATATGTGTGAAGAGCTGATTCTGGCCGGTGCCGATATCGTGAAAGTGGGCATCGGACCGGGCTCGGTCTGCACTACCCGCGTGAAAACCGGGGTTGGTTACCCGCAGCTGTCTGCAATCATCGAATGTGGCGATGCCGCACACGGCCTGGGCGGCCAGATCATCGGCGACGGCGGCTGTACTTGTGCCGGTGATGTATCCAAAGCCTTTGGTGGCGGTGCCGACTTCGTGATGCTGGGCGGTATGCTGGCCGGTCACGAAGAAAGCAACGGCGAGATTGTCGAGCAGAACGGTGAAATGTTCATGAAGTTCTACGGCATGTCTTCGCAAAGTGCGATGGACAAACACTCCGGCGGCGTCGCCAACTACCGCGCGGCTGAAGGAAAAACCGTATTATTGCCATTCCGTGGCCCGGTGGAAAACACCATCCAGGACATCATGGGCGGTGTACGCTCAACCTGCACCTACGTTGGCGCCGCGAAGCTCAAAGAGCTGACCAAGCGCACCACCTTCATCCGCGTTCGCGAGCAGGAAAACAACGTTTACGGGAAAGAGTAAACTCGGTTTTTTCCGAAGTTTTTAATGTTGAAACAACCATAAAGTGATATTTACCACCATAACTTGATAATTGTCACAACCATAATTTGATATAGCCTCTTCCTTGTCCATACTTATGTAAGTTTACGACAATTTTATGAAGAGGCCATTTTATGTCTTCTCTACCCCAGCTTTCTGATAACGTACTCATCGCGCTTGAGAACGCCTTTCAAAACCCTGCTCGAAATTTGACGAAGTCTCGTGGTAAAAATATCCATCGGTATGCTAGTGTAAAGATGGGCAAGCGTGTCACAGTAGAATCTGCGTTAGAATGTGATGCTTGCTATCATTTTGACTTTACTATCGATGTCATTCGATTCTGCTCACAACCTATCAGATTTTCATACTATTTAAACGGAAAGAGACATACCTATGTTTGTAGTGGTCAACTAAATCCGGACACTTTGTTAGGCCGATTCTCGGCTTCAGCAGGCGGCACCCCGTCATTGTGTTGATGTGGGCGCTGCCAGTTGTAGTAATCCATCAGGTATATACCGACGTCTCGTATCGCTTCACGAGCAGTCATGTAGCCCGTTGATGGGATCCATTCTGTCTTTAAGCTCCGAAATAAACGCTCCATTGGCGCATTGTCCCAACAGTTTCCGCGGCGACTCATGCTCTGTGTCATTTGATAACGCCATAGCCGTTGCCTGAACTTCCTGCTCGCATATTGGCTGCCTTGGTCTGAGTGAAACATGACACCACGAGGACATCCTCGTTGCTGATAAGCCATATCCAAAGCTTTCACAACCAAGTCTGCATCAGGCTTTTCCGACATAGCCCAACCTACGGCTCGCCGCGTATGCAGGTCGATAACGGCTGCCAAGTAATGCCAACGGCTACCAGCCCAGATATACGTGATATCTCCGCACCAAACTTGATTGGGTTTGGCAATATCGAACTCCCTCTCTAGTCGATTTGGGATGTCCGGTCGTTCCACCTGCGCCGTTTTATATGTATGAGAGCCAGGTTGCTTCGACATCAG
>NZ_JAZGTF010000030.1:0-1013 GCF_037389125.1 Photobacterium sp. MCCC 1A19761 | reverse complement strand
CGGCTTCAAGTTTAAACTCGGGACTAAATGTTCTTCTGCTACGTTTTGTCATTGTGTCACCTGTTAACTTCCGAGGTGATGATATCACCTCTAATCAGATGGCCAAATTAACTATGCCACTACACGAATACCTAACTATGTTTAAGCTTGAGACAGATTTATCGCCGCTTCGCATTGATGACTTTTGGCAAGCTTATAACAAGATTCCAATTGTTAACCCAACCCAATGGAAGTTTCATGAGACGGTTTTTGAAGAGGCTTATTACCAGATTCTGCGCCATTTGAGCTATGAGTTAGAGCGCCCTCATTCAGTCTTGATCACGTTCGGTTTCTCTTTTGCCGATGAACATCTTCTCAGCCTCGTTCAACGTTCATTATCTAACCCATCCCTGACCATGTATGTATCGTGCTTCAACAGTGATGAGCTTAAATGGATGCAGGAAACATTTAAGGAATACCCAAATGTTCGGTTCATTTACTCTGATGAGAAAATTTTAGACTTCAATCACTTCAATGACACTCAGTTCACGCTGAACAAGCCAAAGAGCCGACCAGAAGAACAGAATGAGCAAAATGAAGTTGCAGAGCCAGCTCTGGCAGTTGCATTTGGTGGCAACCAATGAGTATAGCTATCGGTGAAGTAATATCAGTTAAAGGCACGAATATCGTCATCGAGCTTTACGAAGAATCCAATAAAGAAACGCTTTTTTACGATGGAGAGAAGTTCAACGGTGTCTCGATTCAGGAGTTCATACTGATTCGCCGTGGGTTCAAAGATATCGTAGCTCGAGTTCAAGGCGAATATCTAGATGAACGACTTAAAGACGAAGAGAACAATTGCTATATCCGCAAAGTGGAACTAGTACCAATTGGATATTTCCAGTTCGATATATTTTATGAAGGAGTTAAGCATCTCCCGATGATTCGTGATATAGCTTACCTCATGAGCGATAATCAAGTTAAATCGATCTTTGGAAAGCCAGACGATAAGTTCATAGTCGGTGAAACACTCA